>NZ_JANFZX010000035.1:0-30055 GCF_024461615.1 Anaerotruncus sp. DFI.9.16 | reverse complement strand
GCCCCGTGAGACAAAAATCAAACGTTTCGGGGAGCAAAGGGCTTCTGAAAAAGTTTCCTCCGGGCCCCTTCAAAACTTTGGTTCAGGCGAGGCGCCGCCCTTCGCCGCCCACGCGCCCCGTGAGACAAAAATCAAACGTTTCGGGGAGCAAAGGGCTTCTGAAAAAGTTACCCCCGGGCCCCTTCAAAACTTTTTATTCAGGCGAGGCGCCGCCCTTCGCCGCCCACGCGCCGTAGAATACCCGTGGAATCAAAGTTTTCGCCCGCCTTTTCCAAAAAGGCGGCGGGGTCAAGGGGCGGAGCCCCTTGACGCGCCCGCAGGCGCGGAACACCCCATCCTGAGAAGCGCTTTTTTGGTTCTTTTTTCAAGAAAAAAAGAACGACGGCTGATGCAAAGGGCCTTTGCATCAGCCGTCCTTTTCAGAGGTTCCCCTTCCCGTCGAGGTACTCGAGCTGGCGCTGCACCAGCCGGATCCCGGTGTGTCCGTCCGGAAGCTCCTCGACGTGCAGGTTATAAAGGCGCATCCGCTCGGAGATTTCGAGGTTCGCCTTCTCCTCCTCGTCCACGCCCATGAAGAACCACACCGCCCGCTTGATCGCGTTTTCCACGATCTGCACGTAGGGCGTTCCCGGCTCCATCATGTAGATCGACCCCGGCGCCACGCCGGTATAGGAGGCCATAAAGTTCTTCTTCGCGAGCCTGAGGACCTCGGTGCGCAGACCGCCCTGCACGTCGATGCGGTCGGCGGCGCGCTTGAGCGCCTCGAGCAGTTCCTCCTTGGTCGTCACGGTCATCACAAGCCCCTCCTGTTCGATCATCAGCATTTCATCCAGCACGCGCCCCGGCGTCTCCCCGACCGTCCGGCCGATCGCCTGGAGGATCCTTCCGGTCAGCGCCGCGGCGGGTTTCCCGTTGGCGCTCGCGAGCGTCTGCTGGCTGAGCCCCGTCTCCTTGAAGACATCGTATCGCTTTTTCCCATGCCTGCCGAGATAGGTGTCGATCAGCTTCAATGGAATCCCCTCCTTCGCTTTCACTATACTACGATATTTTTTATTAGTCAAGTATTTCGTAGTATAATATTTTTTCTGTGAGGTGCGCCATGTACCTATTTCGTAGTATAATATTTTTTCTGTGAGGTGCGCCATGTACCAGAATATCTTCGATACCCACGCCCACTACGACGACGAGCGGTTCGACGAGGACCGCGAAGCGCTGCTCGATGCGCTGCCCGCCAAGGGAGTCGTCGCGGTGGTCAACGCCGCGAGCGACATGAAAACCTCCGCCTCCGGGCTCGCGCTCGCCCGCGCGTATGATTATTTCTACTGCGCGGCGGGGGTGCATCCGCACGAGGCGGGCTCCTTCGCGCCGGGCGACCTCGACGCCATCGCCGGTTACGCGCGCGACCCCAAGGTCGTCGCGGTCGGGGAGATCGGGCTCGACTACCACTATGACTTCTCTCCGCGCGACGTGCAGCAGCAGGTCTTCGAGGCGCAGCTCGGGCTGGCCAACGACCTCGGCATGCCGGTCATCATCCACGACCGGGAGGCGCACGCCGACACCCTCGCGCTGCTGAGGAAATACCGCCCCAAGGGGATCCTGCACTGCTTCTCGGGCAGCGCGGAGATGGCGGGGGAGATTTTGAAGCTCGGCATGTACCTCGCGTTCGGCGGGGCGGTCACCTTCAAAAACGCGAAAAAGCCCGTCGAAGCGGCCGCCGCCGTGCCGCTCGACCGGCTGCTCGTCGAGACCGACTGCCCCTACATGACCCCCGAGCCCTTCCGCGGCAGGCGGTGCGACTCGTCGCTCATTCCCCACACCGCCGAGCGGCTCGCCGCGATCAAGGGGATCTCCGCACAGGAGCTGCTCGACATCACCTGCCAGAATGCGCGCAGCGTCTACCAGCTCGACTGACGGGCGGCGGGCGAGGCGAAATTCCGCCGCCAAACGGACGGAATCTCACTGGCCCAACCCATGCCGGTCCCGACGCGCGCGCCGGAGAAACCGCGAGAAATCGCGTGAAAAACAGAGGCCGCACCCTTCCCGGGGGCCGAGGCCGCGCCCCGGCGCGGCTTAGGACGCCCCCGCGCGCCACAATCCGTTTGCGGGTTCCTTGTGCAAAGTGCTATAATCAGAGCATCCAGGGACGCAGTTCCATCCGGCAAACAAAACGCTTAGGGGTGGAACTATGACCTAGCCATACTCACCAAAATATGTTGTGCCTATTTGTACCAATCAACAAAATTTAAAGGTGAGTGAATCTTGAAAACCGACCGATTATACCGCGTGGAAAAAGAGGACGCGCCGAAGCTGAACCAGCTTTTGACCGAGTGCTTCGCGAAGGATCCTCTTTACCTGCAACTGATCCCGCAAAAGGACAAACGCCAAAAACTTCTGCCGGAACTTTTTAGCTGCGACCTGGACGAACTGTTTGAAAATTGCGAGGTGTACGCCGACAGCGCCGATCTAAACGGCATCATCGTGGTCTCGGACGAAACCGAGCCCTATAACCCGCTCAAGTACTACGCCATCGAGCTGTACTACGCGCTCAAGACGGGCGCGTACCTCATCCGCGACGACCATTCGCTGCGGACCTTCTGGAACTTCCTCAAAGGCAAGGATTACCTCAACTCGGTGTGGACCGACGACATCGGTTCCGACCGCCGCATGCACGTCGTCTACTTCGCGGTGCGCCCGTCGATGCGCGGCAGGGGCGTCGCAACCAGACTGATGCGCGCCGTCCAGGATTACGCCGACGAAAACGACCTGCTCGTTTCGCTCGAGACCCACAACGAGAAGAACGTCAAAATGTATGAGCACTACGGCTTCCGCCTCTTCGAGGTCGTTCAGAAGCACTTTTCCCTCAAGCAGTTCTGCATGGTCCGTCCGGGCCATGCGGCCGCGTGAAATGAAAACCGATGAAAAAGAACCGCCTTCCGGCGGTTCTTTTTTTGCCCTTTTACAGCGTGCGGACGAATTCGCGCAGGTAGTCCCGGAATTCCCGGCCGATCTCGGGGTGGTTCACCGCCGTCTCGACCGCCGCCTGCATGATGCCCAGCTTGTTGCCCATGTCGTACCGGGTGCCGACGAAATCCACGCCGATCATCCCCTCCTCCCGCGCGAGCACCTTCATCGCGTCGGTGAGCTGGTATTCCCCGCCCGCGCCCACCGGCAGCGACTCGAGGATCTGAAAGATGCCGGGCGGCAGGATGCAGCGCCCGAGGATGGAAAAGTTGGAGAACGCCTGCTCGGGGGTCTGCGGTTTTTCGACCATGTCGCTCACCCGGTAGACGTTCCCGCTGAGCGGGTCCACCTTGAGGGAGGAGTAGCGCGTCACCTGGTCGAAGGGCACCTCCTTCATGCCGAGGCAGCCGAGCCCATGGCGCTCGTACTGCTCGATCAGCTGGCGGCAGACGGGGTCCTTCCCCATGATGACGTCGTCGCCATAGAGCACCGCGAACGGCTCCTCCCCCACGAACGGCTTCGCGCAGAGCACCGCGCTGCCCAGCCCCTTGGCCTCCTGCTGGCGCACATAGGTGATGTTTGCGAGCTGGGAGATGCCCACCACCTCGTCGTAGACCTCCCGCTTGCCCTTTTTGAGCAGGTGGTCCTCCAGCTCGGGGGAGCGGTCGAAGTGGTCCTCCACCACGTGCTTGCCCCGGCTGAGGATGATGCAGATGTCCTCGATGCCGCTTTTGGCGGCCTCCTCCACGATATACTGGATCGCGGGCTTGTCCACGATCGCCAGCATCTCCTTGGGCATCGCCTTCGTCGCCGGAAGCACCCTCGTCCCCAGCCCCGCGGCCGGGATCACTGCCTTGCGGATTTTCATCTTCATCGCTCCTTGCCGTTATTCCGTCTTAGTTTGCGCCGAAGCGCGCGGTTTATTTTCCCACAGGTCCTGTTCCCATCATATTCGATTCCCGCCCGTTCGTCAATCTTCTTTCACATGCCCGCCCCTTCGAGCGCGCCGCGCAGCAATCCCAGCGACCTTTCCCGCAGAGCTTCCAGCCGCGCCGGGGTCCCGGCCGGCAGCGGCCCGGCGGCAAAAGCGCCGGGCGAAATCCGCCGGTCCTCCAGACCGAGCAGGGGAAGCAGCGTGTCCAGCCGGGTGTTGGTGGAGCCTCGCGCGCCGGACAAAAAGCGGTCGAACAGATAAAAGCGCGTGCCGAGGAGGGCGGAAAACGCCGTGCAGTGGTAGGAGTCGGTGAGCACGCAGGCCGCGCCGTCGACAAGGGACAGAAACTCCCCGGGCGAAAGCCCGTAAAGCGGGATATCCGCGTAACCGCGGTCGGCTGAGACGGCCCCGTCAAGGTGGGGAAGCGCCGCGACGGGCAGGCCGGACGCCTCCCGCAGACGGGCGGCAAACTCTCGGTGGGCGGGGTTTCGGCCGAGGAAATAACAGAGCAGATAGCCGCCCGCGGGGAGCGGCGCGGGTTTTTCGAGCGCGCGCCATTCCCCGGGCGGCAGGAGCAGGACCGGGTCGGCGGCGAGCGGGATCTCCCGCCCAATCAGCTCTCCGATCAGCGCACGGCCCGACTCCTCCCGCGCGGAAATCCAGTCGAACCGGCGGAGGAACCGGGCGGCTGTCCGCCGCTGGCGGACAGAGAGGCGGTCCACCCCGAAGCTCGCCGCCCAGGCGAGCTTCGGGACCTCCTCCGGGACGAAATCGAGCGTATAAAAGCCGTCCGGGTAGTTGGCGGGGTGCCAGAGCTGGTCGCTGCCCGAGAGGAACGCTCCGTAGCCGGGCACGGCCCCCTCGAGCGCCGCCCTGCCGCAAAGGCGGGGGGAGAGGCGCAGATATTCCCGCGCGAATTTTCCGAGCGCCTCCGCGCGCGCCGCGCGGCCCGCGGCCGCCCCGGGGCCGAGGCGCGCTTCGCGCGCCGAATCCGCCGCGCGGGCAAGCCTGCGCCCGACGCGGGCCGGATCGAGCCGAAGGCGGCGAAGCCTTTCGGGCAGGCTCCGTTCCGGTTCGTACCAGAGCGTCTCGTTCGGCACGCCGAGACTGTCCAGCGCCGCCTGCGTGGCGTACGCCTGCAGGACGCTCCCGTAGTTTGGGACCTGCCAGCAGGAGGCGACCGCGAGCGGCTTCATGGCGCCGCCTCCCCCGCGGAAAATTCCCCCGCAAAGAAGCAGAGGGTGAAGAGCAGGAAGTTGTGAAACCGGTAGGGCTCCATCTGAAAGGCGAGCAGCAGGCAGCCAAACGCCGCCGTGAGCAGGAAGCCCGCGCGCGTTTTCCGGAAGCGCCACAGCCGCCGCGCGCAAAGGAAAAGCAGCAGGAAAAACGCCGCCACGCAGACAAGCCCGCCGGTGAACGCAAGGTCGAGGTAGAAGTTGTGCGCGTGGGTGGCGCCGATGAGGGCGCGGGCCTCCGCCGGCTCGGGCAGGCCCGCGCCGGTCAGCGGGGAACGCGCGAAGGCCTCCCCCGCGCGCTCCCAAATCCACGCGCGCCCCGAGAGGGTGGCGTCCTTGTGGAGGGCCCGCTCGAGGAAGCGGGAAAACCGCTCCTGCACCCCAAAGCAGACGAACCCCGCGAAGACCAGCGCGTTCCCGGCGAGCGCCGTCCCCGCGTTTACAACGCGGGGCCTCCACCCGGCGGCGGAGAGGAGCACGGCCAGCAGGAAGAGCAGCGTCACGGCGGCGGAGGTCACCGTCCACGACCGGCAGGCCGCCCCGGCCGCGCAGGCGCAGACCGCCGCCGTCCGGACGGACAGCCGCCGCCCCCGCTCGCAGTCGCGCAGGGCGGCGAGGCAGACGGCGGGCAGCAGGGTGGTCAGCGCGGCGTTGTCGTAGCCGAGCAGATAGTTTTCGCGGTAGGCCGCCGTCGCGTACATGCCGCCCGGAAAGGCGAGCACCGTCGCGAAGTGCGCCGCCGTAAGCAGCCCGAGCGCGAGGGACGCGCCGTCGAGGAACGCCCGGCGGCCGGTGCGGACCGCCATTTCCGTGATGGCGGCGGCCGAAAGGGTGCTGACGACGATCATCGGCAGGGTGGAACCGAAGCTGCCGAGGTGGGACCAGGTGGTCAGCAGGCGCGCGCCGCAGAAAGCGGCGAGGGCGAGCATCCACTTGGAGAGGCTGCGGTAGAAAATGAGCCAGACGAGCAGCCCCGTCCCCACCGCGATGTAGCGCGCCGCGTCCCATGCCCGGTCAAACGCCGCCAGCGCCGGCAGGTCGGAGACGCAGACGGGCTTATAGAGGAGCAGGAAGGTCACGAAGAGGTAGGCGCGGCTTTGGAGCAGCCTCAAAGACCCCGCCCCCTCTCCGCGCGGCAGCGTTCATAGAGGGCTTCCAGCCGCCGCGCCGCCGTTTCGGCGCCGCAGCCCGCGGCTTCGACTTCTTCCGCGCGGCATCTTCTCGGGAGGCCCTTCGCGGCGAGAATTTCCCCCGCCCATCCGGCGGCGGAAAGCCCGGGCGGCAGGAGCCGCAAAAGCCCGGTGACGGCCGCTTCGCGCGGCACCGCGCCATCGGGGGCGAAGCAGGGCAGGCCCGCCGCCTGCGCCTCGAGCAGGGCAATGCCGAAGCCCTCGTACCGGGTGGGCAGCGCGAACGCGTCCATCGCCTGAAGGAGCGCGGGCACGTCCTCCCGCGCGCCCAAAAAGCGCACCGCCTCCGCGATCCCCAGCCGCCCGGCCTCGGCGCGCAGGGCTGGCCCCTCCTCTCCGTCGCCCGCGAGCAGCAGCAGGGCGTCCGGTTCGCGCCGCCGCAGCTCCGCGAAGAGCGCGAGCAGGAAGGGCAGGTTCTTCTGCTGGTCGAAGCGCGCGGCGCAGCCGACCGTGAACGCCTCCCCGAGCCCCAGCGCCGCGCGCGTCCGCCGCCGGACGTCGGCGGAAAAGCCGAACCGCGCGGTGTCGACCGCGTTGGGAAGCGTGGTGAACGGCGCGTCCCCGAAGAGCCAGCGCCCCGCGTCGGCGGAGCAGGCGGCGCGGTGGGTGGCCTCGCGGCGCATGAAGCCGCGCAGAAGCGCCAGCGCCGCCGGGCGGGCAAGCCGCCGCGCGGTAAACCGGAACGGCAGGCGGACGCCCGCGAGGTGGGCGTGCACGATGCGCGCCGGCACCCCGCGCCGCCGCGCCAAAAGCGCGTAGAGGGCGGACCACTCCTCGAGGTGCAGGTGGACGGCGTCGTAGCTTCCCGCGCAGAGCGCCGCGTCCACGGCGCGCAGGTTTTCCCGCAGATTTCCCACGCGCGGCGGGATGGGGCGGACGGGAATCCCCGCTGCCTCGAGGGCGCGCCGGTTCGCGCCCGGCCCCGCCGGGTCCGCCTCCGCGAGCACCTCGCAGCGAAACCGCTCCCGGTCGAGCCGGGGCAGCAGCCCGGCGAGCAGCGACCCCACCCCGCCGATGCGGACGGAGGGCGCGATATGCAAAATGTTCACGGCGTTTCCCCCTCGCAGAGCGTTTGATAGATCGCGAGCAGCCGCCCGCGGACCGCCCCGGCGGAAAACCGTTCCCGCGCGACCCACGCGGCGGCACGGCCCATCCGTTCATATTCCGCGGGTGGAAGGGCGAGCGCGCGGGAGAGCGCCTTTGTGAGCGCGTCCGCGTCGCCCGGCGGGACGAGGAAGCCCGTCTCCCCGTCCGCGACGTGCTCGGCCAGCCCGCCGGCGCGCGACGCGGCCACGACCCGGCCCGCCGCCATCGCCTCGCAGGCCGCGTACCCGCTCGCCTCCCGCCAGAGGGAGGGGACGGCCACGCACTTCGCGCCCCGGTAGAGCTTCCGCAGGGCCTCCCCCTCCACCCGGCCGCGGAAGGACACGCGGGAGCCTCCCCGCGTGGCCGCCGCCTCCAGCGCGCTTTTCAGGGGGCCTTCCCCCGCGACGACGAGCGGCGCGCCGAGCCGTCTTGCCGCCTCGAGCAGCGGGAAGAGGCCCTTCTCCGCCGAGAGCCGCCCGCAGTAGAGGATATAGTCCCCCTCGGGCGGCGTGTAATTGAACGCCGTGCCGGGCGGCAGGGGATTCGGCAGGTGCAGGACGGGCGCGCGGGAAAATCCCGCGCGCTCCAAAAGCGCCCGGTAGCATTCGGACGGCGCGATGAAGCAGCCGACCTTGTCGTAGAGGCGCAGGCGGCGGGCGGCCCATGTCTCAAAACTCCCCGCGAGGCTTTTTGAGACGGAGCCGCCGACGCACCGGTGCAGGAGACAGGCGCGGCATCCCCCTCGCAGGCAGTCCTCGCAGGGCTTCCCCGCCCGCAGCATGAGGTGGTTGGGGCAGAGAGGCAACAGGTCGTGCACCGTCCAGACGACGGGGATTTTCCGCCGTGCGAGCGGCCCGAGGATCGACAGGGTCAGGCTGTGGTGCACAAGATTCAGGTGCGCGACATCCGGGCGCTCCCGCGCGAGCAGGGCGTCGAGCTTTCGGGCGGCCTCCCCGTTCCAGAGCATCCGCGCCGCGTCGAACGGGCGCTTTTGGGGGTCGAGCGGCCGCGCAAAGAATTCCGCCTCGCCGCAGGGCAGGTTTCGCGGGTCCGCCGCCGAGAAGTGGCAGACCTCCTGCCCCGCCTCCCGCAGCATCCGGTCGAGCGCGAAGAGGTAGGTTTCGGTGCCGCCCACGGGATAGTGGTAGCGGTTGACCAGCAGGATCTTCATCCGCGCCGCCTCCTTCGCATCCGGCTTTTCACCCCGCGCGCCCACGGATAAGCGCGCGCGTGCAAAAACGACATCCCCGCCAGCATCAGCCCTCGGGGGAGCAGATGCGCGGCGGCGGTCGTCAGCCGGCCGACCGTCCCGCGCCCGTCCGGGCGCGGCGGCTCCTCCCGCCAGGGGGACGCGGCCTTGTGCGCAAGATACTCCGCCGCGAAGGGGTGCGGGCAGTCCGCGTTCCACGGACGGCTCCCCGAATAGAAGCAGGCGGTGAAGTGCACGACCGCCGGGTCCTCCACCGCCGCGCGCCACTCCGCCTCGGTGGGCGGATGGGCGGGCCTTCGCAGGCGGAGCAGGTCGCGGTAGGGAAAATCGAAGAGGACGGTGGGCGCGCCGAACCGGGGCGGGAGCGCGCCCGTCTGCCCCAGCGCGCCGAGCGTGCCGTTGAGCACCCCCTGGTCGACGTAGGTCACGTCGCCGCCGCGCGTCCGCAAAAATGCAAGGAACCGTTCCTCCGTCCCCTCCCGCCGCCAGCGCGCCAGATCGAGGAGCAGCACGCCGCTGCCCACGTAGGGCGCGTCGGGGGGCAGGCCCAGCTCGGCGGCATACCGCCCGCTGCGGCAGTCGTCCACGCCGAGCGCGCTGGAGGAGCCGAACGGCCGCTCCCAGAGCGGGGCGAGCGGGCGGCGCACGAGGGTGTCGCAGTCGAGGTAGAGGACCCGCTCCGCCTCCGGGGGCAGCAGGGAACCGAGGAAGAGGCGTTGGAAGGTCGCGGGGTGCCAGCGGCCCTCCGCGACGGGGATCCCCGCCCGTTCGGAGGGGTCGACGCCGTGGACGAAAAAGAGCGCCCGGCCGTATTCCGCCGCGACGCTCAGCAGCTTTCGCCGATTTTCCCCGCCGATCCCGCAGTCGACCATCCAGACAGCAAGCTCCTCCACATCCCGATTGCTCTCGAAGAGGGAGCGCATCGAAATTCCGGCGATTTCGGCGTAGCCGCCGCTGCTCGCGTAGACGACGTTCACGGCGCTCCCCCGCAGAGCTCCCGCAAGCCGGGCAGCGCCCGGTCCCGCTCCGAGAGGATGGGGCGGGCGTCCCCCTCGAGCGGCCATTCGACCGCGAGGCCCGGATCGTCCCAGCGCACGCCCCCCTCCCGCGCGGGGTCGTAGCCCGTGCCGCAGGAATAGGCGACCACTGACCGCTCGAGCGCGAGATAGCCGTGCGCCACCCCGTCGGGGAGATAGAGGCACTCCCCCGATTCCCCCGAGAGCTCGAACGCCCGCCACCGCCCAAAGGTGGCGGAGCCGGGCCGCAGGTCGGCGAGCACGTCGTAGACCCGCCCCGAGACGCAGCGGACCAGCTTATCCTGCCCCCGCTGGAAGTGCAGCCCGCGCAGCACGCCCCGAACCGACTCGGTCCAAAAGGTCTCCGCCGGACAAAAGTCGATGCCCGCCTCCCGGAAGATTTCGCGGGAATAGTCCTTGCAGAGGCACCCGCGCCCGTCGGAGAACCGCTGCGGCCGGATGCGGTAAGCGCCCGCCAGCCCGGCGGGCGCAAAGGAAAACGGCCGGATCATGCTTTCCCTCCGTCCCCGCCGTCAAAGAGGCTCAGATATTCCGCCATCTGGCGGCGGGCGCAGTCCGCCGCGCCCTCCCCCGCCGCATGGCCTTTCGTCCATTCCACCGTCTTTTCGACGGCGGTCTCGATCCCCCACAGCGGCCGCCAGCCGAGCCGGGAGGCGAGCTTTTCGCCGTCGAGCAGGAGCGTGTCCGCCTCGGGCGGCCCGCCGTCCGGAGCGGAAATCCACGAGGCGCCTTCTCCCCACGCCTCACAGAAGAGGTCGGCCAGTTCCCCCGTCGTGACGCGGCCCTCCGGGCCGGGACCGACGTTGTAGCAGCCCGCGAGCGCGGGGTCCTCCGCCTGCCGCGCGGCGATCAGCAGATAGGCGCAGAGCGCCTCGAGCACATGCTGGTAGGGCCTCACCGAGCCGGGATGCCGCAGCCGCACGGGTTCCCCCGCCAGCACGGCGCGCACGCAGTCGGGCAGGATGCGCCCGGGCGCGAAGTCCCCGCCGCCGATCACATTGCCCGCCCGCGCGGTCGAGACGGCCGGGCCGGAAGCAAAGAAGGATTCCGCATAGCTCCGCACCGCCAGCTCGGCGCACGACTTGCTGCCCGCGTAGGGGTCCGCCCCGCCGAGCGGGTCCTCCTCCCGGAAGGGGCGGCCCGTGTCGCCGTTCCGATAGACCTTGTCGGTCGTGACGACGAGGACCGAGCGCACGCCCGGATGCCGTCGGACGCAGTCCAGCAGGCGCACCGTGCCCATCAGGTTGACGTCAAAGGTTCCGGCGGGGTCGCGGTAGCCCTCCCGCACGATCGGCTGGGCCGCGAGGTGGAAGACCACCTCGGGCTGGAACGCGTCGAAGAGCCGTTCGAGAGGGTCCGGGTCCCGGATGTCTCCGATGACCGAACGTAGCTCCCTCTCCAGCCCGAGCACCATATAGAGGGAGGGCTCGACCGGCGGCAGCGCGTAGCCCGCCGCTTCCGCCCCCAAAAGCCCGAGCAGTCCGCAGAGCCACGCGCCCTTAAATCCGGTGTGCCCCGTCACGAGCACCCGCCTGCCCCGGTAAAAATCCAGCTTCATGCCCTTCCCTCCCTAGACCGCGCACGCGCGGCGGAGCACCGCTCCCGCCGTTTGCCGCAGGATTTTCCAGTCGAGCGCCGGGCCGCAGTGCCCGGCGTAGAACAGTTCCATCTCCATGCGCGCCTCATAGCTCAGTCCGCCGCGGTCGTTCACCTGCCAGTAGCCGGTGATCCCCGGGCGCACCCCGAGGAGGAGCGCCCGGCTCGCGCCGTACCGCTCGAGCTCTTCCGCCACGACGGGGCGCGGCCCCACGAGGCTCATCTCCCCGCGCAGCACGTTGATGAGCTGGGGCAGCTCGTCCAGGCTCGTCCGCCGCAGGAAGGCGCCCACCCGGGTGACGCGCGGGTCGTCCGCGAGCTTAAAGCGCCGCTCGAACTCCCGCCGCTGGGCGGGCGTGAACCGCTCCGCCAATTCCCGCGCGTTCCGCGCCATCGTGCGGAACTTCCACACGCGCAGCGGCTTTCCGCCCATCCCGACCCGCTCGTGCAGGAAAAACGCGGGGCCGGGGGAATCAAGGCGCACGGCGGCGGCGATCAGCAGGAAGAGGGGCGCGAGCAGCAGGAGTCCCGCGGCGGAGACCGCCAGGTCGACAAACCGTTTCCCGGCGAGATAGGCCGTGCGCTCCCACCGCGCGGGGAGCGCAAGCGCATCGTAAAACGCCCCGTCCATCCCCGGCGCCCTCCTTTCCGAGCCTGTTTTCGACAAAAATCGTCATATAATACCACTATGATAATATGGGTCCGCCCGATCTGTCAAGGAAAGAACGCAAAAACCCCGCCGGGAGGAGACCTCCTCCCGGCGGGGTTTCTCAGCCTTTTTCCAGCGCGGCGATCACCGCGTTCAGGTCTCTCCGGCAGGAGGCGGTCAGCGTCCCGCCGTCCCCCCTGCTCAGGTTGACGGACGCGCCCGGCGGCACAAGCCTCTGCGTCTCCCCCGTGGCCTCCGTCGTCTCGAGCCGGTAGGGCTCGTATGCGGTCGCGGCCTTTCCGATCTCGATCTGCGGGGCCTCGATCGAGACGGACGCGCCGGCGGCCACCGCCAGCTTCACCGCGAATTTGAGGTCAATGATCTCCTCCCCGGCGGTGCACTTCACCTCGGTGCCGGTCACGTGGTAATAGCCCGCGCTGTTGTTGGAGATCAGCACCAGCCCGTTCGTGTCCGAGAGGCTCCGGCAGGAGAGGACGAAGGGGGTCCCCGCCGGGATGCGGCAGGGCACGCGCGGCGAGCCCGCGTCCCCGCTCTCCGGCTTGACGGCGCGCAGCGTGTCCCCCTCCACCGTGAAGATATTGCCCGCGAAGGCCTTTAGATCGAGCAGGTTTTTGCCGCGCATCTCGATTTGCGCGCCCGCCGGGACGCCCGTCACCGTCACGGCGCTGCCCGGGCGCAGCTTTTGCAGCGTGAGCAGCGTCCCCGTCTTCTCCTCCGTCAGCGCTTCCGCGAACCGCTCCTCCGCCTGCCGGAGCGCCTCTTCGACGGCCTCCTCCCGAATTTGCGCGATCTCCTCCGGCGTGAAGTAATCGACGCCGCGCACGGGCGTGTACCCGTCCGCACCGTCCCGCCCCGGCTCGCCCTGCGGGCCGCGCGGACCGCGCGGTCCGGCCGCCGAAGCGCAGCCCGTCAGCGGCGCGGGCGCGTCCAGAATCCCGGTCAGCTCAGGCATCGGCAATCGCCTCCAATACGGTGAAATCGCCGGCGGGCACGATCGTGAAGACGTTGCCCTCCCGGTCGGTCAGGCGCACGTCGTAACGGTAGTTCCCGAACGGGAACGCCCGCGTGTCCTCCGGCGCGAAGGAAAATACGGCCGCCCCCTCGGGAAAGTCCGTTTCGGCCTTTTGCAGCAGCGACTCCCGCTGCCGCGCGTCCGCCTTTACGGCCAGGCGGACGCATTCCCCCTCCGAAAAGGGGCGCGCCTCGCCGCCGGGGCCCTTGCAGCGCACCGTGAGGGTTCCGCTGTCGCCGCGCACGATGCTGATGTGGTAGTTTTGCAGTTTCACTACCCATCCCTCCTTTCACCCGTACCGCAGAAAAGGGGGAAAGTTGCAAAATCCCGCACGCCTACCCGCGGCCCAATATCAACAAATTTGGGCGTGCTTCCTTGTGCGATTATAATAATTCATTCAATAAAATATTTTTTACTATTGTAATCCAAAATGAATCCCGATATAATGGACAAATCAAGAGCTGCCAAACGAAGGTGCGGAAAAGAGGGCGTCATGGAAAAAGCAAATATCGCGCTCACGGAAGTCGACAAAATGATATTGGAGTCCTGCAAGACGGTCGTGGACGGGCTGGCGGACTATCTGGGCGACGGCTACGAATTCGTCCTGCACAGCCTGGAAAACCTCGACCAGTCGGTCATCAAGATCATCAACGGGCATTACACCGGACGCAAGGAGGGCGCGCCCATCACCGACCTGGCGCTGAACATGCTCTCCCGGATCGAGGCGGACGGCGACCACGGCTACATCTCCTACCGCGCGAAGAACAAAAAAGGAGAGCCCCTCAAGGCGACGACGATCATCATCAAGGGAGAGGACGGCCGCGCGATCGGCCTGCTCTGCATCAATTTTTACCTCAACACCCCCTTTTCCCGCGTCATCGAAAACTTCGTGGAGGAGTCCCAGTTCGCGCCCGGCTTTATCAAGGAGAGCTACGCCAGCGATCCGGACGAGCTGCTGCGGCAGGCTACGGTGAGCGCGAAGGAACGGGTCAACGTCGACGCCAACATCATCCCCTCGCAGAAAAACAAGGAGATCATCAGCATCCTCTACGGCCAGGGCATTTTCAAGCTCAAGGACTCTGTCATCAAGATCGCCGACATCCTCGGCATTTCCAAAAATACCGTCTACCTGCACCTGCGGGCGCTCCAGAAGAAATAGCGTTTGGCTGAACCATATTTCAGCGGTCCCGGCCGTCCGTTCCCCGGTCCCGGGAGCGGAGCAATAAAATAAATTTTATCGTGCGTCCCCGGCGGTCTACCCGCCGGGGACGCTTTTCGTTTTTGCCGCAATTTACATGATATGGAAATTTGATACCAAAATTTCATTGGAATGTCGAGGATTGGATAAAATATTTGTCGAATATTGCGATTGACTAAAATATTTTATAGCATTATAATTTAGAAAATGAAAAAAATTCTATCGTAGGAAAATCTTTCGCCGCCCGTGTGCCAAAACAATGACGTTCGCCCTCTTCGTTTTGGCACGCTTTTTTATACCGTTTTTCCAGCAATCTGTTTAAAATCTTCTTCCCTTTTCTTTTGAAACTATGTGATATCACAAGTTCTAAGCGCACATTCCCGCTCCCTCTCCAAAATCGATTGCAAAGGTGGTATGTCAAGTGGAAAAAATCGCAACCAACAACGCCCCGGCCGCCGTGGGCCCCTACTGTCAGGCGATCAAATCGAACGGCTTTATTTTTGTCTCCGGCCAGCTGCCGATCGACACCGGCAGCGGCAAGCTCCTGGAGGGCAGCATCGCCGACCAGACCGACTGCATCATGAACAACATTTCAGAAATCCTGCGGGAGGCGGGCAGCGGCCTGCACAAGATCGTCAAAACGACCATCCTCGCCAAAGACTTAACAAAATTCCAGGAGATCAACGAGGCCTACGGCCGTTTCTTCAAGGGCACCCCGCCCGCCAGAGCCTGCTGCCAGGTCGCGGAGCTGCCGAAAAACGCCGAGCTGGAGATCGAGGTCATCTGCGAGGCGTAAACCATCCGGAAGGAGAGAATACCGTGAGACTTTTCGACGACGGCGCGGTCAACCTCGACATCCTCAGGGAGCGCGCCTTCAACTACCGTTGGGCGGAAGTCCCCGACGGGGTGATCCCGCTGACGGCCGCCGACCCCGACTTCCCCGTCGCAAAGGAGATCACCGACGCGCTGATCTCCTACATCGGCGGCGGCTACCTGCCCTACACCCCCAAGCTGGGCATCCCCGCGTTCCGGGAGGCCGTCTCGCGGCACCTGCGGGAATGCAAGGGGGAGGAGGTCCCCGCCGACCTCGTGCTCCCCATCGACAGCGCCGCGCGCGGCATGTACGTGATCGCGCAGACGGTGCTCCGCCCGGGGGACGAGGCGATCGTCTTCGACCCGGTCGACTACCTCTTCAAAAACGCCGTCCTCGCGGCGGGCGCGACGCCCGTCTTCTTCCCGACGCGGATCGTGGACGGAAAAATCGATTTCAGCCTGCTGGAAAGCTATATCACGCCGCGCACCCGGATGATCGGGCTCTGCAACCCCCACAACCCGCTCGGCAAGGTCTATCCGCGGGAGGACCTCGAGCACATCCTCTCCCTCGCGGAGAAATACGACCTGTGGATCATGAACGACGAAATCTGGTCGGACATCACCTATGGGGAGGCGCCCTTCCTGAGCATCCTCTCCCTCGGCGCGCGGCGCAACCGCCGCACCCTGTCGGTCTACGGGTTCTCCAAGGCGTTCGGCGTGGCCGGGCTGCGCATCGGCTGCATCTACTGTACCGACCCGGAAATCTTCGGCCGCATCGTCGAGGAATCCGCCGTCATGACGACGGCGGGCGGCATCGCTTCGGTCTCCCAGATTGCGGGGACCGCCTGCCTCGAAAAGGCGGGCTACTGGACGAAGGAATTCCTCGTGCACCTGAAAAAGAACCGCGACTACGCGGTCGAGCGGATCAACGGGATGCGGGGGCTCTCCACCGTCCGGCCGGAGGCCACCTATCTTCTCTGGATCGACATCCGCGAGACGGGCATGGAAAACACCGCCTTCTGCGATTTCCTGCAGGAACGGGCGCAGCTTGCGCTCGTCGCGGGCTCGGAAAAGATGTTCGGCCCCGGCGGCAGGGGATACGTCCGCCTCTGCTTCGCCACCAGCCGGGCCATCCTGACGGAGGGCCTCGACCGGCTGGAGCGCGGGATGGAACTGCTCTGGCGGGAAAACGGCCGCTGACCCGGGATCGACCCAACCATCTGTGACTAGGAGGATTCAAATGAAAAAGATGAGATTATTGCGCACCTGCCTCGCCGCGGTCCTCTGCCTCTCCCTCCTGAGCGCCTGCGGAAAGAGCGCGGACGGCGGCGCCGCCGCCCCGGGCGGCAAGGATACCCTCGTCGTGGCGGTCGCCAACGAGCCCACCACGATGGACCCCTACGGCAAAAACGACAGCACCTCCGCCAACTTCAAGGTGCAGGTGTTCGACACCCTGCTGGCGCTCGGCCCCGACGGCGAAGCGGTTCCCTGCATCGCCGAGAGCTGGGAGTACACTGACGACACCACGCTGGTGCTGCACATCCGCGACGGGGTCGTCTTCCACAACGGCGACCCGCTGACCGCCGACGACGTCTTCTACTCGATCGGCCAGACGATGGCCAGCACCTACCTGCAGCCCTTCGTCGACGTCATCGACCTTGAAAAGTCGACGGTCGACGACGAGCACACGATCACCCTGCGCATGGCCCAGCCCTGCGGACCGCTTTTTTCCCAGCTCTGCTACGTCTATATCGTGCCGCAGAAGTACCACTCGGAAAAGGGCGCCGAAGCGTTCGCCGAGGAGCCCGTCGGCAGCGGCCCCTTCGCGCTGAGCAAATGGGTGCGCGGCGACCGGCTGGAGTACACCGCCAACGACCGGTACTGGGGCACCAAGCCCTCCGTGAACAAGCTCATCATGCGCGTCATCGCCGAGCCGTCGAGCCGCACGGTCGAGATCGAATCGGGCGGCGTGGATATCGCGATGAACATCTCCGCGAGCGACCTGCCGATGCTCGAGGAGAACCCCGACGTGCAAATCCTGCGAGCCGACTCCTACAACAACTGCTTCATCGGCTTCGACTGCACGCTGGCCCCCTACGACAACAAGCTCGTCCGCCAGGCGATCAGCTGCGCGATCGATAAGGAGAGCATCGTCCAGACCGTCTACGGTACGACCGGTTCGGTCGCCGACGGCCCGATCTCCCCGGCGATCTGGGGCTACAACCCCGGTCTCAAGCCCTACGCCTATGACCCGGAGAAGGCCAAACAGCTGCTGACCGAGGCCGGCTATCCCGACGGGATCGACGTGGTCATCACCACGAGCGACGCCCAGCTACGCATCGACATCGCCGAGATGGTCCAGAACCAGCTCGCGGCTGTCGGCATCCGCACCTCGGTCGAGGTGCTGGAGAACGCGACCTACCTCGACAAGATTGTCAACGGCGGCTTCCAGATGTACATTCTCACCTGGCCGACCTACACCGGCGACGCCGACTACGGTCTGAGCGACACCTTCCACACCGGCAGCGCCACCTGGGCCAATACCGCCCGCTACAGCAACCCCGAAGTGGACGCGCTGCTCGATATCGGCGCGAACACGATCGACCAGGACGCGCGACGCGACGCCTACTACAAGGCGCAGGAGCTGATCGTCGAGGACTGCCCGTGGGTCTTCCTCTGGAACAGCGAGGAGATCGCCGTGGCCCGCAGCAGCGTCCAGGGTCTCGAAGCGCCGCCCTCCGGCCGCTACTCCTTCAACAAGGTGACCTTTGCATAGCCCTTCGGCATGCGCCAGAAATGAGGTGACAACGTGTACCGGTATGTGTTAAAGCGGCTGCTCCTGATGATCCCCGTGCTGCTGGGCGTCACGCTGATCGTCTTTTCCCTGATGTACATCGCGCCGGGCGACCCCGTCCAGATGCTGTTGGGCGACAACGCCACGCAGGAGGACATCGACGCGCTCAACGCCAAGCTGGGGCGCGACGACCCCTTCGTCGTCCAGTACGTGCGCTATGCCGGCGGTATCCTGACCCGGTTCGATTTCGGCGAGTCCTATTTCACCGGCCGCCCCGTCATGACCGAGATCCTCGAGCGCTTTCCCAACACCGCCCTGCTGGCGGTGCTGGGGTGCGCCCTCTCGATCGTCATCGGGGTGACCTGCGGCGTCATCGCCGCGACCAGGCAGTACTCCATCTTCGACAACCTCGCGACGGCGACCTCCCTGATCGGCGTGTCGATGCCCTCCTTCTGGTTCGGGCTGCTGCTGATCATCTTCTTCTCCATCCAGCTGGGATGGCTGCCGGCCTCGGGTTCCTACGGGCCGCTCTACTTCGTCATGCCCGCGATCACGCTGGGGGTCAACGGCGCGGCCAACATCATGCGCACCACCCGCTCGAGCATGCTCGAGACGATCCGCCAGGACTACATCCGCACCGCGCGCGGCAAGGGGCAGGTCGAGCGGAAGGTCATCATCAACCACGCGCTTAAAAACGCCCTCATCCCGGTCATCACCGTCATCGGCATCCAGTTCGGCAACCTGCTCGGCGTCACCACCGTCCTGTGCGAAACCGTTTTTGCCATCCCCGGCATCGGCAAATACCTGATCGACAGCATCAAGACGCGCGACACGCCGGTGGTCATGGGATGCGTGCTCTTCATGGCGATCCTCTTCAGCTTCGTCAACCTCGGCGTGGACATCCTCTACAGCTACATCGACCCACGCATCAAATCCCAGTACCAAAAGATGAAAAAACGCAAGGAGGTGGCGGCAGTTGAAGCGTAGAAACGCCCTCCCCAAAAAGCAGGGGCTCTGGGGCGACGTGCTCCACCGGTTCCTGCGCAACCGCATGGCCGTGTTCGGCGCAATCGTCATGATCCTGCTCATCCTCTGCGCCCTTCTCGCGCCGCTGATCGCGCCCTACGGCTACGACGACCAGGACGCCTCCATCGCCAAGCAGCCGCCCGGACCCGGGCACCCCTTCGGCACCGACAACTTTGGCCGCGACATCCTCAGCCGCATCATCTACGGCAGCCAGATCTCCCTGCAGGTCGGCCTGATCGCCGTGGCGATCGGACTGCTGATCGGCGGCACGCTCGGCACGGTCGCCGCCTTCTACGGAGGAAAGTTCGACACGGTGATCATGCGCTTCATGGACGTGCTGATGGCGATCCCCGGCATGCTTCTGGCCATCGCGATCGCGGCCTCCCTCGGCACCGGACTGCGAAACATGATGATCGCCATCGGCCTTGCCAACGCGCCCGGCTTCGCGCGCGTGGCGCGCGCGGCGGTGCTCACCGTCAAGGACAACGAGTACATCGAGGCCGCCCGGTCGATCGGGGCGGGGGACCTGCGTATCATGCTCCGGCACATCCTTCCCAACGCGGTCGCCCCGATCATCGTGCAGTCCACCCTCGGCGTGGCGGCGGCCATCCTCTCCTGCGCCACCCTCTCCTTCCTCGGCATGGGCATCCAGCCGCCGCAGGCCGAGTGGGGCGCCATGCTCTCGGCGGCGCGCCAGTATCTGCGTTACGAGCCGTATATGGCCGTCTTCCCCGGGCTCTTCATCATGATCACGGTATTCTCCCTGAACATCGTCGGCGATGGCATCCGCGACGCCATCGACCCGCGTCTCAAGGATTGACGGAGGTGACAGGCATGAACGATCTGCTTCTGGAAATCAAGAACCTCACCGTGCAATACCGCACCCGCAAGGGGAACGTCGAGGCGGTGGGCGGCATCGACCTCAACCTCCGCAGGGGCGAGACGCTCGGGCTGGTCGGGGAGACGGGCGCGGGCAAGACCACGACCGCGTTGGCCATCATGCGGCTGCTGCCGGTGCCGCCAGCGGTCGTACCGAACGGAGAAATTTTCTTCGAGGGGCGGGATCTGCGCAAGCTCTCCCCCAACGAGGTGCGCAAGGTGCGCGGCGAAAAGATCTCGATGATCTATCAGGACCCGATGACCGCCCTCAACCCGATCATGACCGTCGGCGAGCAGATCGTCGAGATGATCCGCCTGCACGGGAAGACGGGCGCCGCCGAGGCGCACGTCAGGGCGTGCGAGATGCTCGAGATGGTCGGCATCCCAAGCGAGCGGTTCGGCGAATATCCCCACCAGTTTTCGGGCGGGATGAAGCAGCGGGTCGTCATCGCCATCGCGCTGGCCTGCAACCCGTCGCTGCTCATCGCCGACGAGCCCACCACCGCCCTCGACGTCACCGTGCAGGCTCAGGTCATGGATATGATGAAGAAGCTGAAGCAGGAGCTCGGGACTTCGATGATCCTCATCACCCACGACCTGGGCATCGTGGCGGAGACCTGCGACCGGGTCGCGATCATGTACGCGGGCGAGATCATCGAATCGGGGAGCGCGGAGGACATCTTCGAGCGCACCCGCCACCCCTATACGGTCGGGCTGTTCGGCTCGATCCCCGACCTCGACGAGGAGCGGGACCGCCTCCAGCCGATCCCTGGGCTGATGCCCGACCCCACCGACCTGCCCGCCGGGTGCAACTTCGCTCCCCGGTGCCCCTACCGGACCGCTGCCTGCGAAAAGGAGCCGCCCGCACCGCGGCGCCTCTCCGACACCCACACCGTCCGGTGCATCCGTGAAATATAGACAGGAGGCGTTTTGATGGGAGCGCTGCTAGAGGTAACCGATCTCAAAAAATACTTTAAGGTCCCGCAGGGCGCGCTGCACGCGGTCGACGGCGTGAGCTTTTCGCTCGGCGAGGGCAAAACGCTGGGCATCGTCGGGGAGTCGGGCTGCGGGAAGTCCACCCTCGGCAGGGTGCTCGTGCACCTGCTGGAATCCACCGGCGGCATGGTCCGGTTCGAGGGGCGGGACATCACCCGTCTGGACAAAAAGGAGCTCAAGCATTCCCGCCGCAACATGCAGATGATCTTTCAGGACCCCTACTCCTCGATCAACCCGCGCATGACGGTCTCGGAGATCATCGCCGAGCCGCTGGACATCTACCAGGCGTGCGCGAACAGGGAGGAGCGGAACCGGAAGGTCGCCGCCCTCATGGATACGGTGGGGCTGGCCCAGCGGGTGGCGGACTCCTACCCGCACGAGTTGGACGGCGGCCGCCGCCAGCGCATCGGCATCGCCCGCGCGCTTGCCCTGAGCCCCAAATTCATCGTCTGCGACGAGCCGGTCTCCGCGCTGGACATGTCCATACAGGCCCAGATCCTCAACCTTTTGCAGGATTTGCAGAAGGAGATGAACCTCACCTATCTGTTTATCACCCACGACCTGTCGGTCGTCAAGCACATCTCCAACGACATCGGCGTCATGTATCTTGGGAACATGGTGGAAAACGCGGGTTCCAAGGAGCTCTTCGCCCACCACTACCACCCCTACACCAAGGCGCTGCTTTCCGCCATCCCGCGCCCGAAGCTGCACCAGAAGCAGGAACGCATCCTGCTCAAGGGGGAGATCACCTCCCCCATCAACCCCAAGCCGGGCTGCCGCTTCGCGCCGCGCTGCGCCTACGCGAAGGAGCGGTGCCATTGCGAGCAGCCGCAGCTGGAGGAGGTCTCCTGCGGCCACCAGGTCGCCTGCCACTACGTGCGGGAAATAAACTCCCTTTAATCTCGGACAAAAAAGAAGGTATTAGGCATGATATTGACTGCGAAAACCATCGTCACCGGCGACGGCGAGACCGTCCTGCGCGGCCACGCCGTACGGATCGATGAAACCGGGAAGATCGCGGAGGTCTCCCCCCGCCAGGCGCTTGCCGCCGCGCACCCGGAGGAGCAAATCCTCGACTTCGGCGACGCCACCATCCTTCCCGGCCTCATCGACATGCACATCCACCTCGGCAGCTACATCCACTACCCCGACGCGCTGCGCTTCAACGACCACCTCATCGCCTACAAGGCGCTCTACGCCGCGCAGTCGGCGCTGACGGTGGGCGTCACCACCGTGCGCGACATGTCCTCCGACCACCTGCTCTGCGAAAAGCTGCGCTACGCGGGCCAAAAGGGCTATGTCACCATCCCGCGCATCTTCCACTGTGACCGCGGGCTCACAATGACGGGCGGCCACGGCGACCAGATCACCAATCTCAAAAACGAGTGCGAGGTCGCGGACGGCGTGGACGAGATCCGCAAGGTCATCCGCAAGCAGCTGCGGGCGGGCGCCGACTGGATCAAGCTGATGAGCAGCCACCGGGTGATGACCCGGCCGGAATACACCCAGGAGGAGCTGAACGCCGCGGTCGAGGAGACCCACCGGCTCGAGCGCAAATGCGCCATCCACGCGGGCGTCGGCCCGTCGGTGGGCATGGCGATCGAGGCGGGCTTCGACACGATCGAGCACGCCACCTACCTGACCCTCGAGCAGGCCGCCGAGATGAAGCGCAAGGGGCTCGCGTGGATTCCCACGATCATCACCTACACCGACGCCTACGACCGCTATAAGGACGCGGACGGCAATCCCGGCCCCGACGCGCCGCTGCCGGTGCGCAGCTTCTGGAGCTTCTTTAAGAGCGCGGCGGAGAGCTACAAGACGAACTTCAAGGCGATCTACGACCTCGGCGTCACGATCGCCGCGGGCACCGACATGGTGCTCTTCGGCGCGCCGCCCGCGCCGGTCGCCAAGGAGCTAGCCTTCATGGTCGACTACGGCATCACGCCGGTGCAGGCCATCCGGCTGGGCACCCATAACGGCGCCAAGCTGCTCGATATCGACAACACCGTCGGGCTCGTGAAGGCGGGGCTGAACGCCGACCTGCTCGTCTGCGACGGGGACGCCTCCGCCGACATCCGCAGCCTCCAGCGGGTCCGCCGGGTCCTCATGAGCGGCAAAACCGTCTACCGGCCGGAAGCGCCGGAATGCTGAGGAGGGATTACAGATGGTAGACGTTCTCATCAAAAACGCGTTCGTGGTCGACGGCTCGGGCCGTCCGGGCTTCCGGGCGGACGTGGCCATCAAGGGCGACACGATCACCGGCGTGGGCGACCTGCGGCACCTCGGCGCCAAGCGCACAATTGACGCGGAGGGGCTTGTCCTCTCCCCCGGCTTTATCGACGCGCACGCCCACTCCGACTTCGCGATCATCCACAACCCGCCCTCCCACAGCCAGGTGGCGCAGGGCGTGACGACCGAGGTGTCCTGCAACTGCGGCAAATCCCCCTTCCCCGTGCTCCCCAACCCCCTGCCGCTCAAAAACATCGCGGACACCGTCTGGACCACCCCCAAGGACTACTGGAAGAGCGCCGCCCACTACTTCGAACTGCTCAAGACGCAGGGCATCGGCATCAACACCTTCCCGCTCGTGGGCCACAACTCGGTGCGTGCCAAGGTGCTCGGCATGGACAACCGCCCCTGCACCGACGACGAGCTGCGCCGGATGAAGGAGCTCGTGGTCGAGGCGATGGAGCTGGGCGTCCCCGGCTTTTCGAGCGGGCTCACCTACACCCCCGGCATGGGCGCGACCAACGAGGAGATCGTGGCGCTCGCGCAGGTCGTCTCGGAGTACGGCGGCATCTACACCACCCACATGTCCAACTATTCGGGCGCGGGTATTGAGAAGGCGATGGATTTCGCGGTGGAGACCGCCTGGAAATCGGGCATGCGCCTGCAATTTTCCCATGTGGCGCCCCACGGCGAGGAGCTCTACGGCAAGGGCCAGTGGCTCTCCGACCTGATCGGCGGCTACCGGGCCCGCGGGGTCGACTGCTACGCGGACGTCCCCTCCTACCCGACCATCGGCGTGTGGTGGGGTCCGCGCGCGATCTTCCCCGGCTGGCTCTACAACTGGAAGAAGCCCTGGCCGCAGCAGATCAGGGAGATCCAGGACGCGATCCGCGACCCCGAGCAGAACGCCCGCATCCGCGAGCATATCGCAAAGGTGATCGCCGGGGACAAGACGAGCTTCCTCGGGCAGTTCTTCACCTTCCACAACTGGGATTCGATCTTCCTTTTCGAGTGCCGGCCCGACTCCCCCTATCACAAATACGTCGGCCAGTCGGTCCAGCAGATCGCCGACGCCGAGTGCATGGACGGCACCGACCTCTATTTCGACCTCTGCCTCAGGGAGGGCGAGGCGCTCTCGACCGTCAACATCCTCGAGAAGGAGGAGGACCGCAAGGCCTTCTTCCAGTCCCCCTGGACGATGTTCGGCTCGGACATCTACGCGATCGACGCGGAGCATCCCGACGCCTGCTTCTCCCGCTTCCAGATCCACCCGCGCAATTTCGGCCACGCGATCTACGTGATCGAGACGATCGTGCAGAAGAACCGCTGGCTCACGCTCGAGCAGGCCATCCACAAGATGTCCGGCCTCACGGCTAGCCACTTCAACATGCACGACCGCGGGTTCATCCGCAGCGGCTACAAGGCGGATATCACGGTCTTCTCGCTGGAAAACCTGCATGAGAGGGCGACCTTCCTGCACCCCATCGCCTACCCGACGGGCATCGAGCATGTCTTCGTCAACGGCGTCGAGACCTTCGCGAACGGCCGGATGACCGGCGATCTCGGCGGCGTGGCGCTCTTAAACAAGCCGCACTGATCTCATCGGAAGGGCCCCCGCGCGCCGCGGCGCGCGGGGACCCTTCTTTTCGCGGTAAATGGATTGTATTCCACGAAAAAGCGTGCTATAATGGCTCTCACGCGGCACAAATCAAACGAGGTGGGGAGGGGTATCGGCGGTGGTTCGGCAGGAGACGGCTTCCGGGAACGGCATCACGGAAGGCGTGATCTGGAAGCAGCTGCTCATCTTCTTTTTCCCCATCCTCTTCGGCACCCTTTTCCAGCAGCTCTACAACACCGCCGACGCGATCATCGTGGGGCGGTTTGTCGGCAAGGAGGCGCTCGCCGCCGTGGGCGGGAGCGCCAGCGTGCTCATCAACCTGCTGGTGAACCTCTTTGTGGGGCTTTCGTCGGGCGCGACCGTCGTGGTCGCGCAGGCCTACGGCGCGCAGGATTACGAGGAGGTCGGCCGCACGGTGCACACCTCGGTGATGCTCGCGCTCACGGCGGGCGCGGCCATGACGCTGGTGGGGCTTCTGTGCGCGCCCGCCGCGCTGCGGGCGATGGACACCCCCGCGGAGACCATGGCCGACTCGATCGTCTACCTGCGGGTCTACCTGCTCGGCATCATAGCCTCCTTCCTCTATAACATCGGCTCCGCCGTGCTGCGCGCGGTCGGGGACACCCGGCGGCCCCTCTATTTCCTGATCGCCGCCTGCCTGCTCAACATCCTGCTCGACCTGGCGCTCGTGCTGGGGCTGGGGCTCGGCGTATTCGGCGTGGCGCTGGCCACCCTCCTTTCGCAGATCCTCAGCGCGCTGCTGGTCCTGGTCACCCTCCTGCGGTCCGACTGGCCGCTGCGCCTCAACCGGAAGGAGCTGCGCTTCACCGCCTCGTCCCTGAAGGGCATCCTCCGCGTCGGCATCCCCGCCGGCCTGCAGGCGGACATGTACGCGATTTCCAACGTCATCCTCCAGTCCTGCATCAACGCGTTCGGCACCGTCACGATCGCCGCCTGGACCGCCTACGGCAAGATCGACGGCTTCTTCTGGATGATCCTCTCCGCCTTCGACGTGTCGATCACCACCTTCGTGGGACAGAACTTCGGGGCGCAGAAATATTCCCGCATCCGTAAGAGCGTGCGGGTCTGCCTCGTGATGGCGTTTGCCACCGCCATCCTCTCGAGCGTGCTGCTCTGCCTCTTCAGCCGCCAGCTCTTCGCGATCTTCACCGCCGACCGGGCGGTGGCGGAGGCGGGACGGCACATGATGCTCTTTTTGACGCCCTTTTATTTCACCTACGTCTGCGTGGACATCCTGTCGGGCGCCATCCGCGGCACCGGCGACTCGGTCCTCCCGATGATCATGACCTGCGGCGGCGTGTGCGTGCTGCGGGTGCTGTGGGTCTTCTTCGCGCTGCCGCTGCACCGCACGATCGACATGGTCATCGTCAGCTACCCGATCACCTGGACGCTGACCTCCCTGCTCTTTATCGCCTACTACCTCCAGGGGGGCTGGCTGCGCCGCCGCATCGCGAGGGCCGGCTTCCCGCCCGAGGAGCGCGGCAAAAAAACCGAATAAAACGCAAAATCGCCCGCCCGCGAAGATTTTTCGCGGGCGGGCTCGTTTTTTCTACAGGATGATGCAGATGAGGCCGGTGCAGCCCTCGTTGATGATCCGTTCGACCGTCTCCTGCAGCTTGATGCGGGCGTCGGACGGCATCCGGTAGAGCTTGTTGTGCAGGCCCTGGTTGACCAGCTCGTGCAGGCTCGTGCCGAAGATGTTCGACTCCCAGATCTTCTGGGGGCTCTCCTCGAACTCATGCAGCAGGTAGTGCACCAGCTCCTCCGACTGCTTCTCCGAACCGACGATCGGGCTGACCTCGGTGGTGATGTTCGCCGCCATCATGTGGATGGAGGGGGCGCTTGCCCGGAGGCGGACGCCGTAGCGGCCGCCCTGCTTGACGATCTCCGGCTCCTCGAGGGAGAGCTCCTCCAGCGAAGGCATCACGATGCCGTAGCCGGTGGCCGCCACCTCGTCGAGCGCGCATTTGACCTTGTCGTATTCCTTCTTGACGGCGGCCAGGTCGATCATGCAGGGCATGAGCGCGCTCTCGTCGGGGATGTCGAGGCCGGTCGCCTCGCCGAGGATGCGGTAGAAGAGGTCGCTCTGGAGGTCCACGCTGACCTCGGCGCTGCCGCTGCCCAGGTCGATCGAATCGACCAGCACCCGGCTGACGTATTCGCAGCCTGAAAGGGTCATGATCTTCCCCTTGAGCGCGCCGATGTGCTCCACCCCGTCGGCGGCCTCGCGGATGGCGCCGTACAGCTCGGCGCGCAGCCAGTGGTCGGGGGCGAGGGAGGTGACCCAGCCGGGCAGGGTGATCGCGGCCTCCCGCACCGGGAACTGGAAGAGCACGTCGGAGAGGATGACGCGGATGTCCTCCTCGGCGAGGTTCAGGCAGTTGACCGCCACGACGGGCACCGCGTAGCGCTCCTCCAGCTCGGCCCGCAGCGCCTGGGAGGCGGGGGAAGCCGGGTCGGTGCAGTTGAGCAGCACGACGAAGGGCTTGTTGATCTGCCGCAGCTCGGTGATCACGCGGACCTCCGCCTCCTCGTACTCGCTGCGGGGGATCTCGCTGATACTGCCGTCGGTGGTGACGACGAGCCCGATCGTGCTGTGCTCGTTGATGACCTTCTGGGTGCCGATCTCGGCGGCGAGGTTGAAGGGAATCTCCTTCTCGAACCAGGGGGTCACCACCATGCGGGGCTGCTCGTTTTCGATGTAGCCGAGCGAGCTGGGGACGATGTAGCCCACGCAGTCGATCATCCGCACGTTGAAGGCGGCGTTGTCCGCGAGGGTGACCTTGACGGCCTCCTCGGGGATGAATTTGGGCTCAGTGGTCATGATCGTGCGCCCCGCGGCGGACTGGGGCAGCTCGTCGGTGGCGCGCTCCCGCGCGAACTCGCTGCCGATGTTCGGGATGACGAGCGTCTCCATAAAACGCTTGATGAAGGTGGATTTTCCGGTGCGCACCGGCCCCACCACGCCTATGTATATGTCACCGCCGCACCGTTTGGCGATGTCCTGGTAGATCTTCTGTGCCTCCATTGTTTCCTCCCCTTTCCGTTATTTCATCGGGATGAGCAGCAGCTGGCGTCCTTCCAGGACGTCCCCTTCAAGCTGGTTGCCCGCCTGAATGGCCGCGACCGACGTGTTGTAGCGTTTGGCGATCTCCCACACCGGCTCCCGTTCACTGGCATAATAGAGGTAGAGGACATTGTCCCGCCGGGTTTTCGCGCGCGTCTCGTCAACCGTGACGTCGCACACCACCGTCCTGCGGTAGAGGCTGCACACTCCCCCCCAGATGCGCACCGGGCAGCGCACCTCCAGCTTCTCATGCCCGCTCATCGTGAAGGCCGCCGTCCCCGCCGAGGTGTTCGGGGAGAACACGAGCGTCTCATAGGAGCCGCGCAGGGCGATGCGGTGGCTGTATTCGCGCGCCTGGTCGTAATAGGCGATCTCCCCATTTGCCTCGCAGACGAACATGCACACCGTCATCTTCCCCGTCACGACGGCGCAGTCCTCCTCGATCTGGACGGTGGGCGCGCCCGCCGTGCACCACACGTCGACGATGCTGCCCGCGTCGGGCGGCAGGTCGAGCGTCTCCTTGTACATGCAGGTCTCGTCGACCGTGTCGATCAGGCGCAGCAGCGGCACCTGCCGGACGGTGGGCTTGCACTCGTAGCTGGTGGAATAGCAGTCGCACACCGCGTCGAGCTGCATCCGCCGGTAGGCCGACGCGCAGGCGTTGAGCGACACGTCGAGCGTGAAGGCGCGGTTCTCCCCGTCGGCGTTGGCCTTGGGGGTCACGTCGAGGGAGCACACCTCGTACCACACGCTGCACGAACAGTCCTCGTCCACCCCGTCCAGGTCGATCACCTGGCTCAGCGGCAGCGCATACTCCATGACCTCGAGCTTTTTGGCGTCCTCCTCGCACTGGTAGACCACCTTGACGGTGATCTCCCCCTTGGTGACGAGCTTGCCGGTGATCGCCTTGTAATCGGTGACCTGGGCGGAGGCCGACGCGCGGATGACCGCGCCCACGGCCGGCTTCCCATAGCCGAGCTCGACCTCCTCGCGCACGCTCGCCTGGCGCATGACGCGCGGCAGCACGCAGGCGTTCTCCGCCGTGTCGGGGCAGAGCTGGAGCCCCGCGCCCTCGGCGGCGACGAGGACCTCCTCCTCGGTCTGGCCGGTCACCCGCACGTTCATCGTGACCGCGCCGCGCATATCGAGCCGGCGGGAGCTGACCGCGCGGCAGTTGAAATAGTCGACGCTCTGGGTGACGCACACCGAGGGGTTCTGGGGGGCGCACCGCAGCTCCACCACGCGGGTGTAGGGGATTTTATATTCCGCGTGGCGGATACAGCCGTTCTCGTCGAGGTAGTAGAGGTGCGCCATCGCCATGCCGTCCACCGAGAGCTTGTCGCCGTTCACTGCGGTCAGGAGCAGGGACGGGACCACCTCACAGCGGAGGATTTTCTGGATATCGGGGCAGTAGTCGGGCAGCAGCACGTCACACTCGAGCGGCTGTTCCACGACGCCGTCGTATATGGTCTCGTTGATGCTTACCGTCTGTTTTTGCAGATTCAGCTCCATAGTATTACCCTCTCCTTCTGTTTGCTACCACCAATATATGTCCAGCCCTCCCCGAATATGCTCTCCCCGTCCGCCTTTCCGCCGCGTTGCGGCGCGGATGGGGAAATCCTGCCGAGACTTGACTATTCCGGCCAGTGTGGTACAATATCGGCATGGCAAAACCGGCGGCGGACCCTCCCGCCGCTTCGATTCGACACATCCCGGCGCGACAACACGCCGCGTTATTTTTTTCGGAAGGAACGTGAAATGCCTATGAACCGGACTTTGAAAATTCTGGGCGCCTGCGCCCTGGCCCTGATGCTGACCCTTTCGCTTGCCGCCTGCGGCGGCGGCGCTCCAGCCGAGGCGTCCTCCTCCGAGGTCTCCTCCTCCGAGCCCGAGCCGGAGAGCTCCGAGCCCGCGTCCTCCGAACCCGCCGAGCCGCTGACCGAAGAGGAATACGGCGCGCGGATCACCGAAATCATGACGGGCGTGCAGGAGAAGGCGATCGCCTTCCAGCAGCTCGACCCGAACGAGGAAGGTTATATGGGCGAGGCCGTCGCGCTGATGGACAGCCTGAGCGACGCCTTCTCCGAGGTGGGCGCGCTGACCCCGCCCGAAATCCTCGCGCCGCTGCATGAGACGCTCGCGGCCGCCGCGCCCCGCGTGCAGGAGGCCGCCGACCTCTACGCCGAGGCCGCCGCGATCGACCCGAACGACACCGAGGCGCGCAAGGAGAAGGTGGACGAGGCCAACCAGAAATACGCCGAGGTCCTCCAGGAGATCCAGGGCACGCTGATGGTGATGTCCCAGCAGGAGGCGGGCGACGGAGGCGAAGCGGGCGGCGAAACCGACGGCGCCGGGACCGGCGGCGGGAACGCCGCGGCGAATCCCCCGATCATCATCCACAGCGCCGACGGCACGGCCGGCGCGGTCATGATCGGCTGATAAGAAAAAACGAATCAAAAAGCGGGGGGGGGGGGGGGGGGGGG
>NZ_JANFZX010000034.1:0-30382 GCF_024461615.1 Anaerotruncus sp. DFI.9.16 | reverse complement strand
GGCCGCCCGGAGGGGCGGCCGCGTCTGTATGCAGTTGCCGGGTGGGGGCCCATGGGGGAGGGGCGCTGACCATCCCCCATGAGGCGCGCCGGACGGGCGTCGGCACGAAGCGCCGCTTCGACGCGCAGCGTCGAGCAGTCCCGCCCTTCCTTAAATGTACTTTTGGTCGGGAACCAAAAGTACGCGCGCCTCACATGATGGGGTCGAGGGGCAAAAGCTTGCTGTGGATCTTGACGAGCTTGGAGGGGTGCTCGGCGCGGAAGCGTTTGACGATGCGGTCGAGCACCATCGAGCCGTTCTCAAAGGTGACGGTCGGCAGCATGAGCACATACTGGGTCGCGGAGAAGCGCGAGACGATGTCTCCCTTGCGCAGGCTGTTGCGGATCGTCTCGAGGAGCTGCTTCATCGTCTTGCCCAGCAGCTTGATTTCGGGCACGCCGTCGTGCATGTCGGTGACGGTGAGCAGGCCGATGAAGATCGACTGCCCGGTACGCGCCGCGCTGCGCGCCTCGACGCGGTACATATTTTTGAACACCTCATATTCACAGTAATAGGCGCCCTTGACGAGGTTGGACTCGTTGAGGTCCTCCTTGATGACCTGCAGGTCGGTCTCCACGCTGTTGACCGTCTTGCTGATCTCGCGGTAGAGGTTGCGCAGCGGCTCGCTCGGGCTGACCCCCAGCTCGCGGTAGAAGAGGTCGGTGACATAGTTGTAGTGGGAAAGGGCCTGCTGCTGCTTGCCCTGATGGATCATCGCGTCGATGAGGGTGATGTGCGCGCGCTCCTCGAACTGGTCGATGATGATCGCTTTCTGGGCGATCGTCTCGATCGACTGGTAATCGCCGCGCTTCTGGAGCAGCTGGCAGGACTCCTGCACGCACTTGAAATAGAGCGCGTGGAAATAGGTGCTCAGCGGCACCACCCACTCCTCGAAGTGGGAGCTGCTCAGGAAATCCCCCTTGTAAAGGTCGAGCGCCTCCAGGTAGATCCGCAGGCGTTCCTCCTCGGTCAGGTTCTTGTTGGACGCCTCGCCGTAGAGCCGTTCAAACTCCTCCGCGTCAACCGTGCAGTTGAGGCCCTCGTTCCACGAATAGCACCCGTGCTCGTAGACGATGACGTTCTTCGCGAAGGGGACGTTGTTGTTGGCAAAGAGGGTGCGGATGCGGTAGACGAGGTTTTTTAAGGCGTTTGCGGGCTGCTCGCTGTCGTTTTCCGACCAGAGCACCCGGATGAGCTCCTCGTTGGAGATCGTCTTGTGCCGGTAGGCGATGAGGTATTCCAGAAGACTCCAAACCTGATGGGTCCGCGCGGAAGAATCGCTGATTGTGACCTCCCCCATCGTGATATTGAAGCCGCCCAGCATCTCAATCTGGATCGGGGAACCGTCGTAGTTCGGTACGCTTTCTGCCATGGATGCTCTCTCCTTATGTCGACATGGAAGGCATCTGCCCATCACGAGGAAATTTCCAGGGACTCCCGGGAATATCCAAGTTTCTCCTGTATTAACTATAACAATTTTCTTCAGAAATTACAATTAAAACTTTTCTTTTGTTCCCCCGTGATGTATAATAAGTATCACAATAACTGGAAATTTGTAATATTTTGAAGAAATGTGACTGATTGCCTGTCATTGCCCGCTCAAAAGCCGTTTTCAAAGCGGGAAGAAAGGAGGCGGGCCGTCGTGCAACCGATCTTTTGCCGGCTTCGGCGGCGCGCCCTGCGGCTCGCGCTGCTGCCGGCGGTTTTCCTCCTGCTGGCCGCCCTGTGCGCCCTGCCGGCGGACGCCGCGGCGCCCGCCGGAACCTATGTGCGCACCCCCGCCGCGCCCGGCACCGTCGTCCACGGCAATGCCAAGGCCGGCTTCGACGCCTCCAACGCCTCGCAGGGCTACATTATGGCCTGGTACGGCGGGTCCGCGGACAAGGTGAAGGTCCAGATCACGGGCGGCGGGAGCACCTATACCTACAACCTCAACACGGCGGGACGCAAGGAGGTGTTCCCGCTCACCATGGGGGACGGGTCCTACACCGTGGCGATCTACGAACGCGTGACCGGCAACCAGTACGCGCTCGCCTACAGCAAACAGATCTCCGTCAAGCTGGAAAGCGCCTTTCTGCCCTTCCTCTATCCCAACCAGTATGTGAACTTCTCTGCGTCGAGCCGGACGGTGAGCGTCGCCGGCACCCTCGCCGCCGGCGCGGCGGATCAGCTCGGGGTCGTCACAAATATTTACAACTATGTCATCAGCCACATCACTTATGACAGTTACAAGGCGGCGAACGTCCAGTCGGGCTATCTGCCGTCGGTCGACAGCACGCTGGCGGCCGGGACCGGCATCTGCTTCGACTACGCGGCGGTGATGGCCGCCATGCTCCGGTCCCAGCAGATCCCCACCCGACTGGAGGTGGGGTACGTGTCGGGCGGGACCTACCACGCGTGGATCAGCACCTACATCGCCGAGGTGGGCTGGGTGGACGGCATCATCCAGTTCGACGGCAAGAGCTGGAAGCTGATGGACCCCACCTTCGCCTCCAACGGGGGAAGCAGCCCGGAGATCATGCAGTTCATCGGCAACGGGGCCAACTACCAGATGAAATACCGGTATTGACAATATAAGGGGTGACGTCATGGGCAACCAGAAAAACAGGCGGGCCGTCGAAAAGCCGCTTTCCCCGCGGGAGCTTTCCGCCTTCTGCGCGCAGCTCGCGATGCTCGTCCGCTCGGGGATCCCCGCGGCGGAGGCCATTTCGATCATGCGGGGGGACGCGGGCGGCGGCCCGGGCGGGGAGCTGCTCGCCGCGATCGGCGAGCGGCTGGAGGACCGCGCCGCGCTCGGCACCGCGCTGGCGGAGGCGGGGGTATTCCCGCGCTACTTCGTCAGCATGGTGGAGATCGGGGAGAGGTCCGGCCGTCTCGACGAGGTGCTCGACGCGCTGTGCGCCTACTATGAGCGGGAGGAGTCGGTGTCGGAGGGCATCCGCAGCGCCGTCGCCTATCCGCTCGTCATGATCGTCATGATGGCGCTCGTCGTCGGCGTGCTCGTCATCAAGGTCCTGCCCGTGTTCAGCGAGGTCTTCGTGGAGCTGGGCGGCGGGGCGTCGAGCTTTGCCGGACAGGTCATGCGCCTGGGCGCCGCCTCGGGGCGGATCGCCATCGCGCTGACCGCCGTCGTGCTGCTGCTGCTCGCCGCCTACCTCCTCATGCGCGCCTTCCCGGCGGGACGCGCCGCCCTCTCCCGGTGGAGCGCGGTCTTTCCGCTCACCCGCGGGATCTCGGCGCGCGTCGCCTCGGGCCGGTTCGCCTCCGCCATGGCGATGATGCTTTCGAGCGGGCTCGATTCCGACCAGTCGCTCGACATGGCCGTCCGCCTCCTCGACGAGGGGCCGATGCGCCGCAGGGCGGAGCGCTGCCGCGAGCTCGTCTCGGGCGGGGCCTCCTTTGCCGACGCGGTCAGCCAGGCGGGCATCTTCCCCGGCGTCTACGCGCGGATGGTGTCGGTCGGCTTTTCGACCGGCTCCGCCGACATGGTGCTGCGCAAGCTCGCCTCCCGCTACGAGGAGGAGGTCGACGCGCGGGTCGCGCGGATGCTCTCGGTGCTCGAGCCCACCCTCGTCGCCATCCTCGCCGTCGTGGTGGGGATCATCCTGCTGTCGGTCATGCTGCCCCTGATGGGCGTCATGTCCTCGATCGGCTGACGGGAGGCGCGTGATGAGACGCTTTGTTTCCAAACGCCGCCGTCCGCTCGCCGGGCTCCTGCTCCCGACCGCCGCCACCCTGGTGATCATCGCGTTCGCCGCTTGGGGGGCCGACTCCGTCTCGGAGGCGGCGCGGGAGGAACAGCTCGGCGCCGTCCGCCGGTCGGTGACCCGCGCGGCGGTCCACTGCTACGCCATCGAGGGCTCCTATCCCCCCAGCCTCGACTATCTTGAGGAGCACTACGGGCTCACGGTCGACAAGGCCCGTTATTCCATCCACTACCACTGCTTCGCATCCAACCTGATGCCGGAGATCGACGTGATTCCCCTGACGAAATGAACCTGGACTTCACGGGAAGGGAGGCCGCCATGAACATCCGTTTCCAGCCGCGCAGGCATGTGATCGACCTGCTCTTCACCCTCGCGCTCTTCTGTGTCTTCGCCGCCTCCGCCCTGCTTGTCGTGCTCATCGGCGCGGACGTCTACGAGTCCTCCGCCCGCGGCATGGACCGCAATTTCGATCTCCAGACCTCCCTGCACTATGTCGCCGCGAAGGTCCGCCAGTGCGACGCGGCGGGCGCGGTGCGCGCGGGGGAGCTGGGCGGCGCGCCCGCGCTCATAATCGAACAGGAGTTCGGCGGCGAGGTCTACCGCACCTATCTCTACGCGTGGGAGGGCAGCCTCTGCGAGCTCTTCACCGGCATGGACGACCCCTCCCCCGTCGACGGGACCCCCATCACGAAGGTGCCCGCCTTTGAGGTGGAGCAGGTGAACCCGCGCCTGCTGCGCGTCTCCTGCCCCGATGCGGACGGGCGGGACGCGCAGCTCTATCTCTCGCTGCGCAGCGGCAAGGAGGGTTCGGCATGAGACAGCCCCGCACCCATTCGGGATCGAGCCTCTTTTTGATGGAGCTGATCCTCGCGATCCTCTTTTTCTCGGTCGCAAGCGCGGTCTGCGTGCAGCTCTTCGCACGGGCGCACACGGCGAGCGAGCAGAGCGCCGCGCTCAACCGCGCGGTGCTGGCCGCCGAATCGGCCGCCGAGTCCTTCAAGGGCGCGGACGACCTCGACGAGGCGGTGCGGCTCATGGGCGTGCGCGCCGGGGATACGCCGGGCGTCCTGACCGCCTGGTACGACCTGGCGTGGAACCCCTGCGCCGAGCGGGACGCCCGCTACCGCCTGGACATCCTGATCCACGGGCCGGAGGGCGGCGGGTCCGCCGGCGGGTCCCTGCCCGGCAGGCCGGGCGGCCTGTGGGAGGCGGAAATCACCGTCGGCAGGACGGCGGACGGCGTTTCCGAAGAGCTTTACCGCCTGAACGCGCGGCGGTATCAACCCGCCGCGTGACGGCGGAATAGAATGAAAGGAGGGCGGCAAATGAGCGGACGGCGCAAGACGGGAAGCGTCTTCATCGGCGTCTCCTCCCTGCTGGTCATCTTCATCGTGCTCTGCCTGACGACCTTTGCAGCCCTCTCCCTCACGTCGGCCAACGCCGACCTCAAGATGGCGCGCCGCGCGGCGCAGACGGTGTCCGAATACTACGCCGCCGACAGCAGGGCGGTCGAGCTGCTCGTCCAGGCCGACGCGGCCGTGGAGGCAAATCCCGCGCGGCCGCAGGCCGCGGGGGTCTCCTTCGAGCGCCGGGGCCGGGCGCTCGTCGCCTCCTATACCGTCCCCATCTCCGACGCGCAGGAGCTGCGCGTCGAGGTGCGCTACCCCGGCCCCGGGGATGCGCGCCATGAAATCCTGCGGTGGCAGGCCGCCTCCGCCCGGGAGTGGCAGAGCGACGAGTCCATCGAGCTGTGGGACGGCACCCTCTGAACCATTACACCGGAGGTAATCCAAATGGATATCCTGCATTTCCTTCAGGACGCGGTGGACCGCCGCGCTTCCGACATCTTCATCATTGCCGGGCTGCCGGTGACCTTTAAGGTCAACGGCCAGCTCCTGCGCGCCGACGACGGACGGCTCACCCCCGCCGACTCCCAGGCCCTCATCCAGGGGGCCTACGCGCTCGCGGGCCGGGAGATCGCCATCGTCGAAGGCGGAGGCGACGATGACTTCTCCTTCGCGCTCCAGGGGGTGTCGCGCTTCCGGATCAGCGCCTACAAACAACGCGGTTCGCTCGCCGCGGTCATCCGCGTCATCACCTTTGAGCTGCCCAACCCGCACGACCTCGGCATCCCAGACGGAGTGCTCTCCCTCGCGGAGATGCAGAAGGGACTCGTGCTCGTCACCGGCCCGGCCGGGTGCGGCAAATCGACGACGCTCGCCTGCGTGATCGACGCGATCAACAACTCCCGCAGCGCCCACGTCATCACGCTGGAGGACCCCATCGAGTTCCTCCACCGGCACAAGCATTCCATCGTCAGCCAGCGGGAGGTCGCGACCGACACCCAGAGCTATGTGACGGCGCTGCGCGCCGCGCTCCGCCAGTCGCCCGACGTCATCCTGCTCGGCGAGATGCGCGATCACGAGACGATCAGCGTCGCCATGACCGCCGCCGAAACGGGGCACCTCGTCCTGTCGACGCTGCACACGGTCGGCGCGGCCAACACGATCGACCGGGTCATCGACGTCTTCCCGCCCAACCAGCAGCAGCAGGTGCGCGTCCAGCTTTCGATGGTGCTGCGCGCGGTCGTCTCCCAGCAGCTCATCCCCACGGTGGACGGCGGGCTCGTCCCCGCGTTTGAGATCCTGCTTGCCAACGACGCGGTGCGCAATATGATCCGCGAATCCAAGGTGCACCAGATCGGCGGAGTGATCTACTCCTCCTCCTCGCAGGGGATGTGCGACATGGACAGCAGCATCCTGCGGCTCTTCAGCGACGGCGTGATCTCGCGGGAGAACGCGCTGCTCTACAGCACCAACCCCGACACCCTCGCACGCAAGCTCGGCGGGACCGGGCGCTGACGCGCCCCGCCGTCCGGCAGGCTTTTTTCCGGCGGCCGTCCCAAAAGGGACGGCCGCTTTTCCGCGCCCCAAACGCCCGGGGCCGGGGCGGAAAACGGCGCCCTGCGGGCGCCCGCGCGAAGGACGCGCCCTTCGCGCGCAGGCGGCTGCGCCGCCCGGTTTTCCGCCCCCGGCGCGCGCCGGCCGGCGGCCTCGCAAAAAAAGGATCGCGCCCTATTGACATTTGGCGGCGATGGGATATAATAAACATATGAACAATAGCTCATATGAAAGGTGATTCGAATGATAGACAAGGACGGCATGGAACGCTGCGACTACATCCACGCGCATGAGGACATCGTAAACGCCGTCAACGCGCAGATGCCCGACGAGGAGATCCTCTACGACCTCGCCGAGCTCTTCAAGGTGTTCGGCGACTCCACCCGCATCAAGATCCTCTACGTGCTCTTTGAGTCGGAGATGTGCGTGTGCGATATCGCACAGCTTCTCAATATGAACCAGTCGGCGATCTCCCACCAGCTGCGGGTGCTCAAGCAGTCCAAGCTGGTCAAATACCGCCGCGACGGCAAAACCGTATTCTATTCCCTGGCAGACGGGCATGTCCGCACCATCCTGGGGCAGGGCATGGAGCACGTCGCCGAATAAATCGACTGAACGGAGGAACCACCCATGAAAAAGACTTTTCGCCTGCGCGACCTCGACTGCGCCAACTGCGCCGCCAAAATGGAAAACGCGATCAACAAGCTCGACGGCGTCCAGAGCGCAACGGTGAGCTTCATGACCCAGCGCCTCACGCTCGAGGCGGACGACGCGCGTTTCGACGAGGTGCTCAAGGAAGCGGTGCGCGTCTGCAGGAAGGTCGAGCCCGACTGCACCGTGCTCGTCTGAGTCCTCTCTCCGCCTTCCCAAATCTTTTTTTGGAGGTCCGCGCCATGTCCAAAAAACAAAGACGGACCCTGGTCCGTCTGATCATCGGCGCGGCCGCCTTCGCCGCCGCGCTCCTCATCCCTCTCGGGGGCGTCTTCCGGCTCGCCCTCTTCCTCGTGCCCTATTTCGTCATCGGCGGCGACGTGCTGCTGCGCGCCCTGCGCAACATCGCGCACGGTCAGGTGTTCGACGAGAACTTCCTGATGGCGGTCGCCACGGTGGGCGCCTTCTGCGTGGGCGAATATCCCGAAGGGGTCGCCGTCATGCTCTTCTACCAGGTGGGCGAGCTCTTCCAGAGCTACGCGGTCGGGCGTTCGCGTCAGTCGATCTCCGCCCTGATGGACATCCGCCCCGACTACGCCAACGTCCGCCGGGAGGGCGAGCTCGTCCGGGTCGACCCCGAGGAGGTCGCCGTCGACGACCTGATCGTCGTGAAGCCGGGCGAACGGGTGCCGCTCGACGGCGTGATCGCCGAGGGCAGCTCCACGCTGGACACCGCCGCGCTCACCGGCGAATCCCTCCCCCGCGACGCAGCGCCCGGCGACGCGGTCATCAGCGGCTGCATCAATCTGAGCGGCCTGCTCACCGTCCGCGTCTCCCGCGTCTACGGAGAATCGACCGTGGCCAAAATTCTCGACCTCGTCGAGAACGCAAGCAGCAAAAAGGCGAAGGCGGAAAACTTCATCACCCGCTTCGCCCGCTGGTACACCCCCGCCGTCGTCCTCGGCGCGGCCCTGCTCGCGGTCGTCCCGCCGCTCGTCACGGGCGGTTCCTTCTCGATGTGGATCCACCGCGCGCTCATCTTCCTGGTCATCTCCTGTCCCTGCGCGCTCGTCATCTCGGTGCCGCTCTCCTTTTTCGGCGGCATCGGCGGGGCGTCCAAATACGGCATCCTCGTCAAGGGCAGCAACTACCTCGAGGCGCTCGCCGGGACCGAAACGGTCGTCTTCGACAAGACCGGCACCCTCACCAAGGGGTCCTTCCGGGTCACGGCGGTGCATCCCGACGAGATCTCCGAGGACCGGCTGCTCGAGCTGGCGGCGCTCGCCGAGAGCTATTCAAGCCACCCGATCGCCCTTTCGCTGCGGGCCGCCTACGGGAAGGAGCCCGACGAAACCCGCGTCTCCGGCGTGGAGGAGGTCTCCGGCCGGGGCGTGAAGGCCACGGTCGACGGACGAAAGGTGTGCGCCGGCAACGGGAAGCTGATGGACGAGGCGGGCGCCGTGTGGCACGACTGCCACCTGTCCGGCACGACCGTCCACGTCGCGGTGGACGGGGAGTACGCGGGGCACATCGTGATCTCCGACGAGATCAAGGAGGACGCCCGCGAGGCGGTCTCCGCCCTGCGCGAGGCGGGCGTGCGCAAAACGGTGATGCTCACCGGGGACGCCGAGCCGGTCGCCGCCCAGGTGGCGAAGGAGCTCGGCCTCGACGAATACCACGCGGGCCTGCTCCCGGCCGACAAGGTCGACCGGATGGAGCGGCTGCTCGCGGAAAAATCCCCGCGCGGGGTGCTCGCCTTCGTGGGCGACGGCATCAACGACGCGCCCGTCCTCTCCCGCGCCGACATCGGCATCGCGATGGGCGGGCTCGGTTCCGACGCGGCCATCGAGGCCGCCGACGTGGTCATCATGGACGACCGCCCCTCCAAGCTCGCTGCGGCGATCAAAATCTCCCGCAGGACGCTTGCCATCGTACGACAGAACATCGTCTTCGCGCTCGCCGTCAAGGCGCTTGTGCTCCTGCTCGGCGCGCTCGGCGACGCCAATATGTGGGAGGCCGTCTTCGCCGACGTGGGCGTTTCGGTGATCGCCATCCTCAACGCCACCCGCGCACTGAACGTCAAAAACCTCTGAGCTTCCCCCTCCTGATTCAAAAGGGCCCGGCGCGGTTTCAAAAAACCGCGCCGGGCCCTTTCACGCGCCGCATGGGAATGAACCAAATCCCCCAAAAACGAATACCATGAAGTAATCATCGTTTTAGGAGGATTTTTTATGAATCATACCGCGGAACCCTTACACTTTTTCCTCGGAGCGAACACGCCGCAGGGGTTCGTTTCGCGTTTTGACCAGCTCGCCGACCCTGCGGGCGGGTGGCGTGAATTCGTCATAAAGGGCGGCCCCGGGACGGGGAAATCCACGCTGATGAAGCGCGTCGCCGCGGCCGCCGAGGGCCGCTGCGAACAGATCGAGCTGATCCACTGCTCCTCCGATGCGGACTCGCTCGACGGGGTCATCCTGCACGACGTCAAGACTTCGATTGCTGATGGTACCTCCCCCCACGCGGGCGTTCCCAATATAATCAATTTGACATCGGCCGGCGGGCGCGGTAAACTGACACCGTACGCCCGACACCCGAAACTCGCGAGGTATCCGGATGAAGGATTATCAGCGGCAGTATCCCTCTTTTTCCCTCTGCGGCCTCTTCTGCGGCCTCTGCCCCATCCACCATATGGAGAACGGCTGTCCCGGCTGCGGCGGCGGGGACGGCCACCAGCCCTGCGCGGTCATCCGGTGCGGCCGGGAGCACGGCGGGCCCGAATTCTGCTGTGACTGTCCCGCCTACCCCTGCGAGCGCTACCTCGAGCCGCCCCTCTACGACCAGCTTCTGCCCTCCCGGAACGCCCGCCGGGACCTGGACAGGCTGAAGGCGGAGGGCCTGGCCGCCTTCCGCGCGGAGCTCGACGAAAAGACCGCCATCCTGCGGGAGCTGCTGGCGCGCTATAACGACGGACGGCGCAAGACCCTCTTCTGCGTCGCCGTGAACCTCCTGCCGCTTTCCGAGGTCCGCCGCGTCATGGAGCGGCTCGCGGCGGAGGAGGCGTCCCCCGGCGACCCGGGGGACCTGAAGGCCCGGGCCGAGCTGGCCGCGGGCCTCTTTCGGCAGGCCGCGTCGGAAGGCGGGATCGAACTGAAGCTGCATAAAAAGCCCCGGCGGAAATAGACCAAAGACAGCCGCCCGGCCGCGAACGCGTCCGGGCGGCTGTCTTTGGAGGCGATGTGTATGATGTGAGAGGCGTTTTGTATTCACCGCTTCAGCGCCCGTCCGGGCCGGACGGCGCCGTGTGTCCGCAGTGGCAGCCGGAACGGCCCTTGCAGCCGGAGCAGCCGACGCACTCGCCGTTTTTGGCCTTGCGCACCGCGTACCGCACCGCGCAGAAGGCCGCCAGCAGGATCACGCCCAAAATCACCCAGGTAACCATAGAGATCCTCGCTTTCCGCCGCGCCGGGGAGGTCCTCCGCCCTCCCGCGCGGCGGGAGAGGGCGGAGGCGTTTGAGCTGTCAGGCGCCCGCGCCGACCGTCGCGGGCTTGCGCATCTTCCTATCGGGGTTGCAACTGCGGAAGAGCAGGTAGAGCAGGGCGGCCACGCAGCAGAGCGCGAGCACCTGCCCGGCCCCGAACGGCACGCCGTAGAAGAACGCACCGCCGAGCTGGTTGATGATGAAGGCCATGATGTATGCCATACCGGTCATGTAACCGATCGCAAACCAGGTCCATTTCGCGCTCATCATTTCCCTGCGGATCGCGCCGATCGCCGCGAAGCAGGGGGCGCAGGTCAGGTTGAAGACCATGAAGGCCAGGGCGCTCGCGCTCGTCGCAAAGAGGGTTGGCAGGGACGCCAGCAGCGCCGGGTCGTCCTCGCCCACCTCTCCAAGCCCGAACAGCACGCCGAAGGTGCCGACGACGTTCTCCTTCGCCACCAGTCCGGAGACGCTCGCCACGGCCGCCTGCCAGTTGCCGAAGCCCAGCGGGGCGAAGATCGGAGCGATCACGCCGCCAATCGCCGCGAGCATGCTCGCGTTCTCATCGTCCACCATGCCGAAGCCTCCGGCCGTAAAGCCGAAGTTCTGGAGGAACCAGATCACGCCGCACGCCACGAAGATGACGGTGCCGGCCTTGATGATGAACGCCTTGCCGCGCTCCCACATGTGAATCAGCACGCCCTTTGGCGCCGGGAAGTGGTACTGCGGAAGCTCCATGACGAAGGGGGCGGGGTCTCCCGCGAACATCCTCGTCTTTTTGAGGATGACGCCCGATAGGATGACCATGAAGATGCCGAAGAAGTAGGTCGCCGGGGCCATCCAGGCGATCTCCGGGAAGACCGCGCCCGCGATCAGCGCGATGATCGGCAGCTTCGCGCCGCAGGGGATGAAGGTGGTCGTCATGATCGTCATGCGGCGGTCCTTCTCATTTTCGATCGTGCGGGTCGCCATGATCCCCGGCACGCCGCAGCCGGAGGAGATCAGCATCGGGATGAACGACTTGCCCGAAAGTCCGAATTTGCGGAAGATCCGGTCCATGATGAAGGCCACGCGCGCCATATACCCGCAGTCTTCAAGGATGGAGAGGAAGAAGAAGAGGATGAACATCTGCGGGACGAAGCCGAGCACCGCGCCCACGCCGCCGATGATGCCGTCGACCACGAGGCCGGTGAGCCATTCGGCGGCGCCGGCCGCCTCGAGCCAGCTGCCGGCGAGGGGCTGGACCGTTTCCGCGAAGAGGGTGTCGTTGGTCCAGTCGGTCACGAGCGTGCCGAGCCAGGAGACGGACACATAGTAGACGACGAACATGACCGCCGCGAAGATCGGCAGGGCCAGCCAGCGGTTGGTGACCACCTTGTCGATCCTGTCCGAGGTGGTCATGCCGGCGTTCTTTTTCTGCACGCAGCTTTTCATCAGCCTGGAGATGTACTGGTACCGCTCGTTGGTGATGATGCTCTCGCTGTCGTCGTCGAACTGCTTCTCGCAGTCGGAGACGATCATCTCGAGCTCCGCCTTGACGTCCGCGGGGAGCTGGAGCCGTTCAAGCACCCTCGCGTCCCGCTCGAACAGCTTGATGCTGTACCACCGGGCGTTCTCCGCCGGGACGAGGTCCGCGGCCAGCTCCCGGATCTGTGCCAGCGCGTCCTCCACGGGCCCCGAAAAGGTGTGCTGCGGACGGGTCTTGATCCCCGCCCTCGCCATCCGCACCGCGCGGTCGGCCGCCTCTTTCGAGCCGGTTCCCTTGACCGCCGAAGTCTCGATCACCTCGCAGCCGAGCGCCGCCGCCAGCTTGTGGGTGTCGATCCGGTCGCCGTTCTTTTTGACGATGTCGATCATGTTCAGCGCGATGATCACCGGGATGCCCATCTCGGTCACCTGGGTGGTCAGGTAGAGGTTGCGCTCGATGTTCGAGGCGTCCACGAGGTTGATGACCACATCGGGATGCTCGTTCATGATGTAGTCCCGGGTGACGACCTCCTCGAGCGTATAGGGAGAAAGCGAGTAGATGCCGGGAAGGTCGGTCACGATGACGTCCTGATGCCCCCGGAGCTTTCCCTCTTTCTTTTCGACCGTGACGCCCGGCCAGTTCCCCACGTATTGGCTCGAACCGGTCAGGTCGTTGAACATCGTTGTCTTGCCGCAGTTCGGATTGCCTGCGAGCGCAAGCTTGATTGCCATTTCCGTTTACCCCCCTCTGCGGGATTCCCCGCTGACTGACGTTGCACATATTAGCTGAAGCTAACTCATCCGCCGAAAAAACGCGGCTCCGCCGCCGGTCCCGCCGCCTATTCGACGAGGATGTTTTCCGCCTCGTTCCTGCGGATGGAGAGCTCATATCCGCGGATGGTGATCTCCACCGGGTCGCCCAGCGGGGCCACCTTGCGCACATAGACGGGTGTGCCCTTGGTGATGCCCATGTCCATGATCCGCCGCTTGAGCGCGCCTTCGCCGCCCAGCTTGGCGACGGTCACCGTTTCGCCGCATTGGACCTCTTTGAGTGTCTTCATACCGATCCTCCTCAAACCATGATTTTGCTTGCCATCGTCTTGCTCAGGGCGATCCGGGTGTCTTTCACATTGACGATCAGGTTGCCGCCCATCTCCGAAACGATCGTGACCTTCCCGCCCTCCACAAAGCCGAGGCTCTCCAGAAAGCGCCGGGTCTCTTCCTTCCCGTGGATCCCCCTGACGGTCGTTTTTTCGCCTGTCCGCGCCATCGTTAACGGCATCTCCACTGTTCTCCCCTCTCTGGTATCGCTGTGCGGGCAGCGCCCGCCCGGCATACGGTTAGACATCGCTAACCTTTTACGGGCATAGTTTACCATTGCTAACCTGTTTTGTCAATCCTTTGTCGCAAAAATTTTCCCGCCTTGCGCGAAAAAAGGAACTGTGTTAGAATAAGCGCAGATGAGCGGAAACGAATTTGTGAAGTTCCCACGAATTTGTTTTCTGAGGCTAACAACAGCGAGGGAGATTACCATGCGTATTCAAGAGTCCGCGGAAAATTATCTGGAAGCGATCCTGGTGCTGAAAAAGGAGGCGGGCGCGGTCCGTTCGATCGACGTGGCGCGCCACATGAACTTCACCAAGCCGAGCGTGAGCCGCGCCATGAGCCTCTTCCGCGAGAACGGCTATATCACAATGGATAAAGAGGGCTGGATCGAGCTGACCGACGCGGGCCGCGAAATCGCCGAGCGCATCTACGAGCGCCACAACTGCCTGACCGACTGGCTGACCGCGCTGGGCGTCTCCCCCGAAACCGCCGCGGCGGACGCCTGCCGGATGGAGCACGACATCAGCGAGGAAACCTTCGATAAGCTCCGGGAGCATATCCGGCGGCACGCGGGAAAATGACCCGCCTTCCTCCGTCCGGGGACGGCGGGCGCCGCCTCCAGGTTTTTCATTTCAGGCCCTTGACAAACCGTCTCGCGGCGTGATAAGATAAACGTAAGTTAGCTGAAACTAATCATCGGAACGCGGATTTTGCCGCCTTTTCTTTTCCCCTTCGGTTAGCTTTTGCAAACCGAAGCCGGACGGTGCGTCCGGCCCGTGCGGCCTCCCGCTTTCTTGCCCGGGAAGCCGGTGTTCCCCGTCCACAGCGCACAGCCGCGGCAGACCGCGGCTGTGCGCTTCCTCCTTTCCGGCCAAAGCATCTGCAAAGGAGTGGTATGTCATGCTCTCCCCCGCGTCTATCCGTTACCTGCTCGCGGTCTACGAGCTCTCCGACGGCGGCGCCGTGCGGTCGGTCGACATCGCGAACGCCCTCAAGGTCAGCCGGGCCAGCGTCGTCAAATGCCTCAAGCGGCTGGCCGGGGAGGGGATGATCCGCAAGGAGCACTATGGCGCCGTGCAGCTCACTCCCGAGGGCGTGCGGGAGTCCAACCGCATCTTCACCGAGTACACCCTGCTCTATGCGTTCTTTTTGCAGCGCCTGGGCGTGCCGCCCGGCTGCGCGCGGCGGGACGCCGTCTCGGCGCTCTGCACCTTCACCGCGGAAAGCCGGGAGCAGCTGATCCGCCGTGTGCTCGAACCGTCCTTCGCGGAGGAGTCATAGCCGCATCGTGTCATTCGGAACGGCGGGGCCGGCGCGGACGCGCCGGCCCCGTTTTCGTATCCGCCGGCGGCATAGGGAGCGTTGTCCGCCTCATAGGCTGTGATGAGGTGAAGCCTATGAAACCCGCCGTGTTTTTCGTCACCGAGACCTTCCGTTCCGCGTCCGAAAAGGCCCGGACGGACGCCCTCCAAGAAGCGGTCGACCAGTATCTCGCCCGCGCCCTGCGCCGCGGGGAATCGCCCGCGCCGCCCGCCGGGCGGGAGGACGCGGGAGGCGCGGAGACATGACCTGCGCGATCTACTGCCGGCTCAGCCGGGAGGACGCGGAAAAAATCCGGGAGAGCGAGAGCATCCAGAACCAGAAGGCGATGCTGGCCGACTACGCCGCCAGCCAGGGCTGGGAGGTCGGCGCGGTCTACTGCGACGAGGACTATTCGGGCGCCGACCGGGACCGCCCCGGCTGGAACGCCATGCTCGCCGCGGCAGAGCGCCGGGAGTTCCAGATCGTCCTCTGCAAGACGCAGTCCCGTTTCACGCGCGACATGGAGCTCGTGGAAAAATACCTCCACGGGCTGTTCCCGCTGTGGGGCGTCCGGTTCGTGGCGGTGGTGGACCACGTCGACACCGACCTCAAGGGCAACAAAAAGGCCCGCCAGATCAACGGGCTCATCAACGAGTGGTATCTTGAGGACCTGTCGGAGAACATCCGCGCGGTGTTCGCGCAAAAGCGCAGCGCGGGCAAATACATCGGCAGCATCCCCGCCTACGGCTACCGGAAGGACCCCGCCGACCACAACCATCTCGTGGTCGAACCGGAGGCGGCGGAGGTGGTCCGGAGCATCTTCTCCCTCTGCCTGGAGGGGTTCGGCAAGCAGAAGATCGCCGCCCTGCTCAACGAACGGGGGATCCCCAGCCCCTCCGCCTACAAGCGCGCCCGCGGCTGGACCCGCGGCGAGGCCGGCGCCGACGGCTGGAACCGCACAACGGTGGGGCGGATTCTGCGCAGCGAGCTCTACACCGGCACGATGGTGCAGGGAACCAAACGCCGGGTGAGCTACAAATCCAAGGCGTGCGCCGGGGTCCCGAAGGAGGCGTGGTGCCGCGTGGAGGGGACCCACGAGGCCATTGTCGACCGGGCGTCCTTCGACGCGGCGCAGGCGCTGCTTGACCGCCGCACCCGTTCCGGCGGGACGGGCGAGCCCCACCCGCTTGCCGGCATCGCGCGGTGCGCCGATTGCGGCGGGCCGCTCGTCAAGGTGTCGCAGCTCTACAAGGGGGTGCGGCGCTCCTACCTGCAATGCGGGCGCTACGCCTCCTCGCGGCCGCATCCGAACTGCACCCGCCATTCCGTCCGCCTCGACGCGCTGACCGGCGTCGTGGAGGAACGCGTCCGCGCGCTGGTACGCGCCCGCTACCGGCTCCCCAGCCCCGAACGGCTGCTGCCTCCCGGTGAAGCGGAAGCCCGCCTCCGCCGTGAGCGGGCGGAGGCGCTGGAATTGCAAAACCAGATCGCCCGGCGTTCAAGGGCGCTCGAAACCCTTTGCCTCGACCGGGCGGACGGCCTCATCGGGCGGGAGGAGTTCGCCGGGATGAGCGCGCGCTTCCGGGAGGAGCGGCAGGCGCTCCAGGCCCGGCTGGACGCGCTGGAGGCCCGGATGCGGGAGGCTCCCCCGGAGCCACCCGGCCTTCTGGCAAAGCGCGCGGAAGCGCTGCTGAGGCTCGATCCCATGCCGCGCGAGCTGCTCGTCCTGCTGGTCGACGCCGTCACGGTCGGCGAACGGCGGACGGACGGCACGCAGGAGGTGTCGATCCGTTGGCTGCTCTGAACGTTGGGCCAGGCCGGTTGAGTCGTCGAATTCGTGTCGCGGCTTTTTTCGTCATAGCGGGGGCCCCGTTCTCCCAGGCGCATGCGGTGTGCGACTCCTGGCCCCACCCGAAACGAAAGGCGCGCGGTATTCGATTCCGCGACACCCGCCCATGTGATCGAACCCAAATATCCGGGCGCGTTCGAGCAGGTCGTCGACCTGTCCTCCTGCTGGGACGAGCACGCGCTCTTCGAGTCGCGCGAGGCGATCATGGCGCTTGCGGCAAAGATCAGCCGCTGCCACGAGCACTGCTGCCGCTTCCTCGGCGCGGCGGGAAGCCTGCTCTCCGACACCTACCGCATCGCGCTCGAGGGCACCTCGGTCAGCAAGGTGGTCAAGGCGGCCCGGCGCATCGCGCTCAGCGAGTTCAAAGGCGGACCCGGGGGCCAGGGCCGCGAATCGGTGCGCTTCCTCTCCTGCGTCACCAACAAGGGCCCCGTCCTCTTCGACGGCACCGCCAAGGCGCTCTGCGACCGCATCTACCTCGTCGACGACGTCTATGGCGCCGCCTCCCGCCTCTTCCTCTCCGCCCTCCGCAGCCAGGCGCTCGAGGCCGGCTGGGACGTCATCACCTGTTACTGCCCACTCTCCCCGTTTGAGAAGATCGAGCACCTCTTCATCCCCGCTCTCCGGCTCGGCTTCATGACCGCCAACGACAACCACCTGCCCGACATCGAACCCTATAAGATCGTGCGGTCCAGGCGGTTCACCGACGCCGAACAGATCCGCGCCCACAGAAAGCGCATCACCTTCAACAGAAAGGCCTCCGCGCAGATGCTCGAGCAGGCCGCCCGCCTGCTGGCCGAGGCCAAGGCCCTGCACGACCAGCTCGAGGGCTACTATACGGGCGCCATGGATTTCGCGGCGGTCGACGCCGTGGGCGAACGCACGCTGCAAAAATACGAGCATATCTTCCAGAGCTACGGACTCTGACGCAGGTCGTCTCCTGTCGCGGATGAGGGCCGCCGGCAAACCGCCGGCGGCCCTTTGATCATGCTGATAAAAAACCGGACCGGCTGCCGCCGGTCCGGTTTTTCTTGCAGCTCTATCGGGATCACGCGCGCTCCTCCCGGACCGCGACGGCAAACTGGTCGCGCCCCGCTTTCTTCGCGTCGTAGAGCGCCTCGTCCGCCGCCTGGTAGAGCACGGCGTAGTTGTCTCCCGCGCGGGAAAGCGCCGCGCCCACGCTGATCGTGATCCTTCCGCCCTCCGCCAACGGCAGGCTGCGCGCCCGGGAACAGAGCGCGGCGCACTTGTTGTAGAGGAATTCGCGGTTTTTGATCCGCGGCAGGTAGACAAGGAATTCGTCCCCGCCCGGGCGCCCGACGATGTCGTCCGCACGGAAGCTCGAGCGCAGCAGCGCGGCTATCTGCCCGAGCGCCTCATCCCCCTGCATGTGCCCGTAGGTGTCGTTGATCTGCTTGAAGTAGTCGATGTCGATGAGCAGCAGCGCCCCCCTCTCCCCCTCCCGCATACGGGAAAGGCTCGCGCGCACGTGGGTCTGGCACGCCTCGGAATTGAAGACGTGGGTCAGGCTGTCGAGCTGGGCCCGCTCCATCAACTGGTCCTTCTCCTGCCGCTCCTCGTCGATCACATTGATCCTTCCGAGGGCATAGGCGGGCTCGTCGCCGTCGTAGACCGTCTCCAGCGCGATGCGCAGCCAGTGGGACATACCGTCGATGCATTCGATGTAGAGCTCGTGGACGCCGTCCTCCCGCGAGCGGACCACCTCGAGGAATGCCTTCCGCCGCTGCGCCTCCCGCGCGCTTTCGGGGCGCACGGAGTAATCGTAGCGGAGGAGATCGGGCTCGCCGCCGTCCTTGGACGGGTCTGAGACGAACATCGTATTGTTGCGGTAGCTGTATTCAAAGAAGTATTCGTTCACCAGCGCGTAGACACGGAAATGCTTTTTCAGCTCCAGAGCCGCCTCCCGGCTGGCCCGGACACGCCGACGCAGGGAAAGCAACAGGACCGCGATGACCGCCAGCGAGACGACGACGATGGCCGCCACGGATTCCACCGGGTTGGCCATCAGAACCGCCCGGAAGGAGAAGGGCTGCTTTTGGATGGTGTTCTGGTTGATGACCCCTTGGATCTCCGCGCTGGACAGCGTCATAATCGCCTTGTTGAGGATCGAAAGCAGCTCCTGCGGCGCGGGTTTGACCACCCCGTAGCAGAGCCTGCGCGGCTCGTAGGTCTGGGGGATCAGCTTGAGGTCGCGGAACTGCGGCTGGTTGATAAAATACTGCGCCATATAGGCGTCCACATAGGTGTAGTCCGCCTCGCCGGATTCCACCGCGCGGATGCAGTCGGCCACCTTGGTGTAGCGTACGACCTGCCCGACCGTCTCCCCGCGGTAAGGGCTCGCGGTCGTCAGGGCCAGCCGCTTGCCCTTGATCGTCTCCTCGCTGCTCCCCTCCTTCATCATCAGCAGGTATTGGGAGGAGATGTAGGGCCGCGTCATCGATAGGTGCCGCTCCCGCGCGAGGTCGTAGTCGTAGGGGATGCCCGCCGCGAGGTCGATCCCGCCCTGCTCGGCAAGGCTGTAGAGCTCCTCGGGGGAATCGACGGGCACCATCTCGAACGCGAGGCCCGTCTTATCCGAAATCAGCCTCAGCAGGTCGACCGAGATGCCGTCGAGCTCCCCCGTCCGTTCATTCAGGTATTGCAGCGGCGGCTGCTCGGTCAGCACCCCCACCCGCAGGGCCCCCGCCCCGTCGATGTACGCCGCCTCCGCGTCGGTCAGCCGGAGGTCCGCGCCTGTGGTGGTAAAGTACTTCTCGTAAAGCCGGTTGGAGAAGGTGGGGTCGGTTTGCTCAATGCTCATGATGGCGGAGTTGAGCTCCTCCATCATCTCCGCGTTTTTCCCCTTGGTGGTGATGAAATAGAACGGCTTGGGGGCAAACCGCGCGACGACGCGCGACCCCTCAAGGTAATTCAGGCTCGTATTGAGCAGCGCGTCCGCGCTGTCCTCCCGGACCGCCTCGAGCTGCTCCTCGATGGTGTCGCGGTAAACGTACACGGGCGTGACCAGGTTCATCGCGCAGTAGTCCTCAAGCTCCCGCTGCATCCGGCCGCCCTTTGACGCCTCCGCCACCGCCACCCGGATGGTCTGCTGCACCTGGGAGTTGATGACGACCTCCTGCACGTCGTCGTAGGGCACCTGCAGCACCGTTTCAACAACGCCGTAATTGTGGCTGGCGTAGTCGAACGTCTCCCCCATCTGCTCGGTGTAGAGCATCGCGCCCATCAGGTCGATCTCGCCCTCCTGCAGCATCCCCATCAGGGTGGTCAGGCTGTCGTCCATCGAGCCCGGCGCCTGCACGAACTCATAGTCCCAGCCGGTATACTGCGCGATCTCCTCCAGGTATTCATAGGTATAGCCGCTGTAATTCCCAAACTCGTCAAAGTCGGTCAGCCCGGCCTGGACGGGATAGGCGACCCGCACGACGCGGTCTTCCTGCCCGGCGGCCGCGGCAGGAAGCGACCAGCCGCCGGCGAGCAGCGCCGCGGCCAGCAGAAGGCCGATCCATTTTTTCAGCATACGATCACTCGATTCCATTTTTCGGGCTCACTCCCCGGTCGCAGAACAAGCCGCCTTTTTGGCGGCAAAGATTATATATGACCTATTATACCGGATTTCCGGCACCGGGGCAAGGAATCCTGAAGAATAAACGATTTTTTGCCTATTTTGCCAGAAAAAGGCCGCTGAAATTTCCTCTTTTGACGGGAGCGTACAGGCCTGAAAAATTCCGTAGAACTTTGCGGGAAGTTTTTCATCATTCACATCGTATTCACAGATTTTTGCCCTGTCCAACACATTCCCGACATATGATGAGGCGGTAAAAGCCGGAAAGAACGGCTGACTCTGTCAAATCAGCGCCGGCCCCGGCCGGAGATAGGAGTGGGAAGCATGAAACATATCCTGAGTAAAAAGAATGTCGCGTCGGCCGCCATCGTCATCGCGCTGGGCGCGGTCGCGGTCTCCACCGTCGTGCTGGCCGCGGGCAGGGGCCCCGGCGGCGGTGGCGGCCCGGGCGGCATGGGGGGCAACCTCGGCGAAATCGAGATGAGCGAGAGCGTCATCAGCGTCAAGCTCACCACCCCCGCCATTGGGAGTCTCACCCGCAGCACCGAATTCATCGGCAGGATCGAGCCGGGCGAAAGCGTCAACGTCTACCCCGAGGTCGCCGGCAAGGTGACGGCGGTCCACTTTACGGCGGGCGACACCGTCAAGGCGGGCGACCTGCTCTTCGAGATGGACGACAGCGACGCGCAGCTCGACTATGAGATCGCGCAGGCGAGCTACGACTCCAAGGTCATCTCCGCCGACACCACCCTCGGCAGCAGCTACGAATCCAACCTGCTCTCGCTGGAATCCAGCCTCAAGAGCGCCCAGCAGTCGCTGAACAACGCGCGCATCGAGCTGCGCGACTACAACGACGACAGCGAGGACTCCCTCATCTCCGCGCAGAAGGCGATGGACAAGGCGGAGACCGCGATGCGTGCGGCCGAGGCGGAGCTCGACGCCTACGCGGAGGCGAACCCCGGCGACAAGTCGAGCGAAACCTATCAGGATCTCGTGTCTGCGGTCTCCAAGGCGGAAAGCGCCTACAGCGTGGCGCGCAGCACCGTCAACGACCTGGAAAACGACGACGACAGCACCCTGCGCAGCCTGCGCAACAGCTACAAGAACGCGCAGACCAACTACGAGGCGGCGCTCGAAAAGTATAACCTCGCGAAGGGGGCCTCGCTCGAGGACACCAAGGCGAGCGTCGACAACTCCCTCAAATCCGCCCAGCTCTCCCTCGAGCAGAGCGCCAAAAAGCTGGAGAAGTACAAGGTCTATTCCCCCATCGACGGGGTGATCGAGGCGAGCTCGGTGAACGAGCATGAGAACGCGTCGACCCAGACCGCGGCCTTCACGATCTCCAACAAGAACCAGATGTCGGTCACCTTCAACGCCACGGCGGACGCGGCGACCGCGCTTTCGATCGGCGACGAGGTCACCGTCCGGAAGAGCGGGAACGACTATACCGCCATCATTACCTCGATCGACTCCAAGGCGGACGAAGGCACCGGCCTCTTCCCCATCGAGGCCCAGATCCAGGACGACGGCGGCGCGCTGCTCTCGGGCGTGACCGTCAAGGTCTCCGCCGCCACCCAAAAGGCGGAGAACGCCCTGCTCGTCCCGATCGACAGCGTCTACTACGAGGATGGGCAGGCATACGTCTTTACATACGCGGACGGTCAGGCCCATCGCACCGACTTTGAAACGGGCATGTCCAACAGCGAGACGGTCGTCGCCCTCTCCGGCCTCGACGAAAGCAGCCGGATCATCACCACCTGGCACCCCGACCTCAAGGACGGCGCCAAGGTGCAGCTTGCCGAGGGGCAGGCCGACCCCGAAGCGGGCGCCGCCCCCGCGCGGGCCCCCGCGGACATCCCCGCGGAAGCCGCCGATGAAGGCGCGGCGGACACCGCCGAACAGGAATCCGCCGCAGGGACGGCCGTACAGGAGGATTAACCGCTGATGACACTTCCAAAATTAGCCGTCAAACGGCCGGTATCGGTGCTCATGTGCGTGCTCTGCCTGCTGGTCTTCGGCGTCTCCTCGATCTTCGGCATGGAGATGGAATCCACGCCCGAGATGTCGATGCCCATCTTCATGGTCCGCACCGGCTATTCGGGCGCGTCGCCGGAGGAGGTCGACGAATTGATCACCGACGTGATCGAATCGGCGCTCTCCACCGTCAGCGACGTGGAGAGCATGACCTCGCGCTCGTCGGAGGGCTCCTCCATGACCACGCTGGAGTTCGACTACAACACCGACATGGACGAAAAGTACGACGAGATCAATGAGGCTCTCCAGCGGGTGCGCCTGCCCGACTCGGCGGACGACCCGACCATCATGGAGATGAGCATGGACTCCTCCTCCGTCATGGACCTGTCGATCACCACCCCCGCGACCGGGGACAACATCTACTCCTACATCGAGGACACCGTCGTGCCCGAAATCGAGTGGATCTCCGGCGTCTCGGAGGTGAGCATGCGCGGCGGCACCCGCGAATACATCCAGGTGGAGCTCCGGGAGGAGGAGATGGAGCAGTACGGCCTTTCGATGACCGACATCTCCAGCGCCATCGCCAGCGCCGATTTCACCACCACCGTGGGCGAGATCAACCGCGGCGAGGTCAGCCTGACGCTCCAGGGCGGCATGAACTACGACACCTATGAGAGCCTCGAAACGATCCCCATCTCCCTGGCCTCGGGGGACATCATCCACGTCTCCGACGTGGCCAACGTCACGATGGCCGAGCAGAGCATGTCCTCCATCAGCCGCTACAACGGCATGGACAACATCTCCCTCTCCGTCTCCAAAAACCAGTCCGCCAACACGATCGACGTGTGCAACCAGGTCGTGAGCGTGGTGGACGACCTCAACCGGCAGGGACTGGGGCTGGCCATCACCATCACTGGCAACTCGGGCGAAACGATCTATGAGAACATCATGAACGTCGTCCAGTCCCTCGTCCTCGGCCTCGCGCTGGCCATGCTCGTGCTGGTGGCCTTCCTCGGCGACTGGCGTGCCGCCTTCATCGTGGCGATTTCGATGCCGCTCTCCGTCTTCGCGGCGCTCGTGCTCATGGCGGCCTTCGGCATGACCATCAACATCATGTCGCTCGGCGGCCTCGTCGTGGGCATCGGCATGATGGTCGACAACTCGATCGTTGTGCTCGACTCCTGCTTCAAGGAGCAGGACGGCATCAAGAGCTACGACCAGGTGGCGGTCGAGGGCGCGAACCTCGTGAACTCCGCGATCATCGCCTCCACCGTCACGACGATCGTCGTCTTCCTGCCCATCTCCCTGATGAACGGCATGTCCGGCCAGCTCTTCAAGGAGGTCGGCTTCACGATCGTCTTCTCCCTGACCGCCTCGCTGATCTCGGCGCTGACGATGGTGCCGCTCCTCTTCGCGCGGATGCGGCCGCGGGAGAAGAAGGACTCCTGGGTCAACCGGCGGCTGCACGGCCTGGAAAGAGCCTACAAGCGGCTGCTGACCACCGCCCTGAACCACAAGCTCACCGTCATCATCATCGCGGTCGTGCTGCTGGCGGGCACCTTCGTCATGTTCACCCGGATCGACATGGAGCTGATGCCGTCGAGCGACGAGGGCTCGATCAGCATCTCCGTCACCACCAAGACCGGCCTCGACATCGACGCCACCGACGCCATCATGACCGAGGTGGAGGAGATTGTGGCGGCCCAGGAGGACGTCGAAAGCTATTCGATGCGGGGCAACGGCGGGTCCGCCAGCCTCACCGTCTACCTCAAGGACGACCGTGGCATCTCCACCGACGACTTCATCACCCTCATGCGCAAGGAGACCTCCGGCATCGACAACGCGGCGGTCGAGGTCGAGGAGCAGAGCTCGATGTCCTTCGGCAGCCGGGGCGTACAGATCAATCTGACCGGCTCCAACCTGGATACGCTGCGGGAGGTCGCGGATGAGATCAAGACGGTCGTCGCCGGGTTCGACGGCATCGACTCGGCCTCCACCAGCCTCAGCGACGGCAGCCCGCGCGCCGAGATCATCGTCGACCCGGTCCAGGCCGCCGCGATCGGCACGACCCCCGCCTCCATCCTCTCCACCGCGAAGAACATGATCTCCGGCATCGACGCCGCCGACCTGCAGACCAGCGACCAGGAATACACCGTCAAGGTCATGTATCCCGAGGGCCGGTTCAAGGACGTCAGCGACCTCTCCGGCCTCATGATCCCCACCCGCAGCGGCGGGCAGGTGCCGATCACCGACGTCGCCTCCGTCGTCTTCAACAACGCCCCCTCGCAGATCCAGCGGCAGGACGGCGAATACCAGGTGTCCGTCACCGGGCAGACCGCGGCGGGCGTCTCCGCCACCCAGCTCTCCAACCAGATCATGGCCCGCGTCGGGCAGATGGACCTGCCCGACGGCGTGAGCATCGCGGCGGGCGGCAACATGCAGACGATGAACGAGGAGTTCGGCAAAATCTACAATGCGCTGGCAATCGCGGTCTTCCTCGTCTTCGTGGTCATGGCCATGCAGTTTGAATCGATGCGCTTCTCCCTCGTGGTCATGCTCTCGGTGCCCTTCTCGATGACCGGCGCGTTCCTGGCGCTGCTGCTCACCGGCATGACCATCTCGATGACCAGCCTCATCGGCCTCATCATGCTCGTCGGCATCGTCGTCAACAACGCGATCGTGCTGATCGACTACACCAACATCCTGCGGCGCGAGCAGGGGCTGGGCGCGCGGGACGCCCTGATCTTCGCGGCCCCCACCCGCCTGCGCCCCATTCTGATGACCACCCTGACCACCGTGCTCGGCCTCGTGCCGACCGCAGTCGGCATCGGCGGCAACGTCGAGATGATGCAGTCGATGTCGGTCGTCGTCATCGGCGGGCTCACCTTCTCGACCCTGATCACCCTCGTCCTGATCCCGACCGTCTACCTGCTGGCGGACGGCGAGGACCGCCGCAAAAAGGGCCGCCGGACGGGCAGGAAATCCCTCTTCCGCCGGAACCTCCGGGAGCAGCCCCAGGTCTCCGGCGACCCGGTCCCCGAAGAATTTCTCTGATCGGTAATCCCCTCCTATAAAAGGGGCCGCCCGGCGTCTGCCGGGCGGCCCCTTTGCGTATTCCTCCGCTTTTGGATCAGTCCCTCCCGCACGCGCCGTCCGAGATTGTGTAGCCGTTCTTGCCCCGCTCCTTGGACTTGTAGAGAGCGGCGTCCGCGGCCCGGTAGAGGCCGTCGAAGCCGTCCCCCTGCCGGGGGGCGAAGGAGACGCCGATGCTGGCGGAGAGGTGCCAGTTCTTCTCCTCCGCGCCGTAGGCCCGGTCGAGCGCGGCGGAAAGCTCCGCCGCCTTCTCGGCCGCCCACGTCTCGTCCGGCGCGGCCACGAAGGCCGCGAACTCGTCGCCTCCGATGCGCCCGAGCAGGTCGTCCGCGCGGAAGTGCCCGCGCAGAATGCGCGTGAATTCCCGGATGACCCCGTCCCCGAAGGCGTGGCCGTAGCTGTCATTGGCACGCTTGAAGTTGTCGATGTCGAAGATGAAGAAGGCGTACAGGCGGCCCGGGTTCTCCCGCAGGCAGTCCTCGATCCGCCGCTGGGTCGCCGCCTTGGTGAACAGCCCGGTCATCTCGTCGGTCTGGGCGAGCAGGCGCATCCGTTCCTCCTGCTTCTTTTCCGCGTCGATGTTCTGCCGGTATACCAGCATGCGCAGGCTGCCGTCCCCCTCCAGCGGGACAAGCCGCGCGGTGATCCGCATCCAGTAGTACTCCCCGCCGTCCCTGCTGATCATGAGCTCATACCGCAGGGCCTCGCGGCCCTGCTGGAAGGCCCGCAGCACGTTTTCGGGCAGGAAGGTGTCAAGATACCCCTGCCGGAACTCCTCCTTGACCTGCTTTTTCGCGACGATCTGCAGCGCCTTGTCGTAGGGGGTCCCGTGCGGGGCGCCGAGGCTTTCAAAATACTGCTCGGTGGCGTGGTTGGCGGGCCGGTTGTGGGTGATGTCCAGCTCGTAAATGTCTTCAAAGAGCTGACCGGTGGCTTTTTCGAACACCGTACGCCGCTCCTGCTCGACCGACCGGGTCAGCTCGACGATCTGGCGGTTGAAGGTGCGGATCACGTGGGTGATGACCCAGAGAATCACCGCGATGATCACGCAGATTACCAGCATGGTCAAAACGAGCTGGCGGTTGAGGGCCTCCACCAGCGTGGCGGTGTCCTGGTTCACCACCAGGTGCCACTCCAGTTCGGGCAGGTAGCGCGCGACCACGTAGTCGGTCTTCTGGAGCCCCGAGCCGCCGGTGATCCAGAAGCTGCGCGCCATGCCCTCCTCCTTCCAGGTGAGGATCTCCCGCCGGACCCGGTCGCTGTAGTGGGTGACGTCGAAGAGGTTGACCGCCTCGTAGCCGGTGTATCGGGGGGAGATCTCGATCGTGCCGTTCCCGTCGACCAGGAAGGCGCCGACGCCGAACTTGTCCTCGTAGCCCTGCAGCACCGCCTGCAGGCTGGTGATCCGCATCCCCACGCCCACGACGCCGATCACCTCTCCGCTCTCGTCGTGGATCTTGCAGTTGACGAACACGGTGATCCGGTTTTCCGCGCCCTCCACCTCGTCGTTGTCCACGTTCATGGCGTAGTCCTCGGGGCTTTGCAGCAGCTCGTAATACCAGACGTTCTCCGGATCGCCGGGGTCCAGCACCCGGTCGAGGCCGTTGAAATTGTAGTAGCGGCCGGTGCGCGTGGAGATCAGGAAGACCGCGTCGTAGTCGTATTTCCGCTGGTAGGCGCCGAGGTATTCGCTCAGGGTGCCGATGTAGGAGGGGTCGTCCAGGCGCTCCCCCTCGCCGGAGAGGTATTCCCGCAGCAGGCTGTCGTTGGCCATCGTCAGCGACACGTTGACCGGCTTGGTGAAGGTGGTGGCCATCTGGTAGTAGATGCCCTCCGAGGTCAGCGAGGAGACCTCCTCGATATTCTGCAGCGACGCGCTGTAGTTCGCGCGGTAGCTGAGCACCGCCGTCAGCAGGAACCCAACGATGATGATCAGGCAGACCAGCAGGTTGGTCCGCATGAGGATGTTCTTTTTCATTGGCGGGCGCCTCTCTTTCCAAGCGTCCGCGCCGGAAGGCGCATCCGCTATGGATATTGTAATCCCTTTGCGGTCACAAATCAATGCTTCCCGCATCCCGCACGCCCGCAAACATGCAAAAAAACGGCGGGCGGATACCCGCCGCGCCGTTTTTCCTGTCTTTTCCTGTCTTTTGCGGTCACAGCCCATTATTTTCCAGCATTTCAGCAATCTCCGTCACCGTCCTCCTCCGGATCCGCCTCCTCGCCGATCTCCGCGAGCGGCAGGCGGAACCAGAACCGGACCCCGTCCTCGATGTTTTCGACCCCGTAGTCCATCCCGTGGGCCTCCATGACGACCTTGACGATCGCGAGCCCGAGGCCGTAGCCCTGCACCTCGCGGGACCGGGACTTGTCGGCGCGGTAGAAGCTGTCGAAGAGGCTGCCGAGGTCGTCCGGGGCGATGGGCGGGCTCTGGTTCTCCACCGACACGCGGCAGAGGCCCGCCCCGCCGTCCTGTACGCACAGCCGGATGACGCCCTCCTCCGGGGAATATTTGACCGCGTTTTCAAAGAGGTTGTTCACCGCCTGCCCGATCATCGAATAGTCGGCGGAGACGATGAACTCCTCCTCGAGCTCCTTCTTCACCGTGAGGCGTTTGCGCTCGGTGAGGATGCGGTGGCTGCGCACGGCGCTGTCGAGCACCTCGCTCAGGCAGAAGATCGAGAGCTGCGCCTTTTCCACGCCGCTCTCCAGCCGGGAGAGCTCGAGCAGCTTTCCCACCATCAGCGAGAGCCGGTTGCTCTCCGCGATGATGATCTCGCACGACTCCTTCCGCCGCGGGTCGGTCTCCTCCTCCGCGAGCGCCTCGGCGTAGCTGATCATGAGGGTGAGCGGCGTCTTGAAATCGTGGGAGACGTTCGCCACGAACTGCTGGCGCAGGCGGTCGGTCTGCTGCTGGCGCACGAGGTCGTTCTGGAGCACCTCATTGGCCTCCACCAGTCGGCTCACCGCCGCCTGCAGGTCGTCCGACATCTGGTTGACGCTCCCGGCGAGCATCGCGATCTCGTCGTGGCCCTTCGCCTCGCACCGCTCGGAGAAGTCGAGCCGCGAGATCTTGTCCGCCGCCCGCTGGATTCCCTGGATCGGCCGCGTGATCCGCCCGACCACGAAATAGATGATCACCGCGCCCACCAGCAGGATCGCGATTGACATCAGCGCGGTGTACTTGACCGCGAGGTCGGCGAAGGATTTGAGGTACCCGCGAGGGGTCTGGATATAGAGGTAGAGGTTGTCGTCCAGCCGGGTGGAGAGGGTGAGCATCCCGTCGTCTTCCCACGGGTTGAAGGACTCCTCCAGCCGCACGTCGAAGCTCTCGTCCGAGTCCCGCAGCCGCGCGAGCATCTTCTCCTGGAACCGGTCGGCGTCCTCCCCCCGCGGCTTGGGGGCGTTTTCCCGGTCGCCCCACGGGCGCATCTCCTCCCGTCCGGTGCGGGAGTGGTAGCGCATCTGAACCCGCCCGTCCCCGCCGATCTCAAACAGGCTCACGATCGCGTTGCCGTTTTCCAGCTTCCCGATCGCGTCGTAGATTTCCCCGCTGTTCTCCTGGTAGGCGGCGCGGATCGCCCGCGCGCTCTGCTCCAGCTCGCTGACCTTGTTGCTCTGGTAGAACCGCTCGAACAGGGTGGAGCCCATGAAGAGCAGGACCACCACATGCACCACGAGGATGAAGAAGATGACCCCGAAAAGCTCCTTGCGGATGCCGCTTTTAATCCGTCCACTCAAATTTGTATCCCACTTTCCTTACGGTGGTGATGCAGGAGGCGTATTTCCCCAGCTTGGCGCGCAGGCATTTGATGTGGGTGTCGACCGTGCGGTCGTCCCCGTTGTAGTCCATGTCCCACACCGTGCAGATGATCTGGTCGCGGGTGAGCACGATCCCCTGGTTTTTCACGAGGTAGTAGAGCAGGTCGAACTCCTTGGGGGTGGTGATGATCTTTTGCCCGTCCACCAGCACTGTGCGCTCGCGGTAGAGGATTTTGAGCCCGCCCACCTCCGCGTCGCTCATGTCGTTGGCTTTCGTGCGCTTTAAAAGGTTCTTCACCCGCGTCACGAGAATGGTGGGCGAAAAGGGCTTGGCGATGTATTCGTCCGCCCCCATGTGGAACCCCGTCACCTCGTCCCGCTCGCTGTCGCGCGCGGTCAGCATCAAAATCGGCACGTCCGACTTGCTGCGGATCTCCCGGCAGGCGTCGTACCCGTCCTTGCGGGGCATCATCACGTCGAGCATGACCAGCACGACGTCATCGTTGTCCTCGAACTTCTCCACCGCCTGCTGGCCGTCGGCGGCCTCCACCACCTTGAAGCCCTCCCGCACGAGGTAGCTCGCCACGAGCTGTCGGATCTTCGCTTCGTCCTCCGCGATCAATATTTTACTATCCATTCCGGCACCGTCCCAACGTTCATTTTGAAAGGCCCGCGTCTTTCCACCCTTCCAGTATGCGGCGCTATTGTGACGTTCCTGTGTGTAAAGTTTGACGAATCGGAAAATTGCGGCGGGCTAACCGGCCGTCCCTTCCGGCAAGCGCCGCCACAGGGTGTAAAGCAAAAGGCCAGCCAGGCAGAATCCCGCGCCCGCCGCCATCGCCCGCCCGACGCCCTCCTCGGCGAGCCTGCCGAAGATCAGGCCGGTGCCCACCGCGACCAGGTTCATCACGCTCGAGTAGACCGACAGCATCGTGGCCCGCCCGCAGGAACGCACCTGCCGGTTTTGGACCTCCATGCCGATGGGCGCGAAGACCGACGCGGACAGCCGCAGCGCAAGGATGCCCGCCACCGAAAGCACGGGGCTTCCGGTTACCGCGAGCAGCCCGCAGGAGAGCGCGCCGAGCAGGAAGAGCCCCGAAAGGGCCCGCCCCTCCCCCAGCCGGGCGGTCAGCCGGTGGGAACGCGCGGCGAAGAGCCCCATGAGGGTCAGCGGGATGAACAGGTATCCCATCGCGCCTGTCGCGTAGGCGGCTTCAATGGCGCTGGCGTTTTTGACGGTGGGCGTGGAC
>NZ_JANFZX010000033.1:0-30790 GCF_024461615.1 Anaerotruncus sp. DFI.9.16 | reverse complement strand
CCCCCCCCCCCCCCCCCCCGCCCCCCCCCCCCCGCCTGGGTATGCGGTCAATCAGGGCACACGGGGGAGGGTCGCTGACCCTCCTGCCCTATGGTCGGGATGCCAAAGGGACGCGCGCTTATCTGTCCCACTTTTCGCAGAGGGAATTGACCTGGTCGGCAAATTTGGCGAGGTCCTTGTTGGCGCCGCCCCTGTTGTGCTCGATGACGGCCATAAGGCGTTTCCCGGCGGCGTAGAGGCGGCCGAACACGCCGGTGTAGACGCTTTCGGGCTTGGCGGCGGGCTTCATGACCTCGCGCTTGACGCCCGGCTCGAGCATGGTGTTGGTCAAAAGGTCGAAGCCCGCGCCGTAGTCGGGCGCGGTGACGGGGACGTTGTAGCGGTTGGCGAGCAGGGCGGCGAAGGAGTCGCACACGTCCGATTCGCCGTGCACCACGAAGATCCGCTCAATAGGGGTTTCAAACGCGTCGAGCCAGCGGAGCAGCCCGGCCTGGTCGGCGTGGCCGCTGACCCCCTCGAGGGAGACGATCTCGGCCTCGACTTCGATCGTCTCGCCGAAGAGCTTGACGGATTTGGCGCCCTCCATGAGCGCGCGCCCGAGGGTGCCGACCGCCTGGTAGCCGACGAAGACGACGGTCGACTGCGGCCGCCAGAGGTTGTGCTTGAGGTGGTGCTTGATGCGCCCCGCCTCGCACATGCCCGACGCGGAGAGGATGACCTTGGGGGTGTTGTCGAAGTTGATGGCCTTGGATTCGTCGCTCGTGATGGCGAGGTGCAGGCCGAGGAAGGTGATGGGATTGATGCCGTGGCGGATGAGCTCGGTGGCCTCCTCGTCGAAGTCGGCGCGGTTGTCCTGGAAGATGCTCGTCGCCTCGACGGCCAGCGGGCTGTCGACGTAGACGGGGAAGTTGTTGTGCCCATGGACGAGCCCGCGCGCCTTGATGTCGCGCAGGAAATAGAGCATCTCCTGCGTGCGCCCGACGGCGAAGGAGGGGATGACGACGTTGCCTCCCCGGTCGAAGGTGCGCTGGATGATTTGGGCGAGGCTTTCGGCATAGTCGGGCGGGGGATTGTGGAGCCGGTCGCCGTAGGTGGATTCCACGACGACGTAATCCGCCTCCGCGATATAGCTCGGGTCGTTGATGAGAGGCTGGTTGAGGTTGCCCACATCGCCCGAAAAGACGAGCTTTTTGGTGACGCCCTCCTCAGTGACCCACAGTTCGATACTCGCGGACCCGAGCAGGTGGCCCGCGTCGATGAACCGGATGGCGATCCCGTCGCAGAGCTGTTCGACCTGGTTGTAGACGTAGGGCTCGAGCTGGGAGATCGCCGCCTCCGCGTCCCGCATGGTGTACATCGGCTCGATCTCCTCGCGGCCGGCGCGTTTGCCCTTGCGGTTTTTCCACTCGGCCTCAAATTCCTGGATGTGCGCGGAGTCGCGCAGCATGATGCCGCAGAGGTCGCAGGTCGCGTCGGTCGCGCAGATCGCGCCCCGGAAGCCCAGCTTTGCCAGCAGGGGAAGGCGGCCGGAGTGGTCGATATGCGCGTGGGTCAGCAGCACATAGTCGATTTCCCCCGGCGCAAAGGGGATTTCCTGATGCTCATATTCATCGGGGCCCTGCTGCATGCCGCAGTCAATGAGGATTTTTTTCCCGCACGCCTGTAAATAGTGGCAGCTGCCGGTGACCTCGTGGTCCGCGCCAAAAAAGGACAGTTGCATAAGCCCAGCCTCCCTGTTTCATTTGTCCCTATTGTACTACATCCGGGCGGATCGCACAAGAAAGGATGCGCCGAGCATTTTTTATTGTATTGCAATAAAAAATCGGCTATCTGCGGCGGTTGCCCCGCAGGGGCGAGCCGCTTGGCCATCATTCGGAACGGCCATGTGCAGGCGGATGCGCGCTTACGCGCTCCCCGCCCCATGCGCGAAAAAATAGCCGCTGAGCGGCTATTTTTTATTGATTTTATAGACGAACATCGTCTTATAAAGTCTTTACAAGTGTTTATGAGCTTTACTGAAAAGTGGCTTAACATCAAGGCTTTTCGCACATCTTCTTATATCTCGTTATAACTCTGTAAATCTTTCTTTTGTAAACACAGGCGTCAAAAAAGCGTCAAATGCTCATGTACGGTAGAGAAGCACAAAGCAAAACAAGGATAGCCAGCCCTGCCACTATTCCGAAGTCAGGGGAACGCAATAGAAAAATTCATAGCTGTATGCTATACTTAATTAGCATTTGAACATATCAAGCTGACACAGCAATCTCTTTACTTGCCGTTAATGCGCGTCTACCAATAGTCCGCACAAAGCAAGAGTAGCGTAAAGGTATAAAAATTTCAAACTTCTTTGTAACGAAATTCCGATTTCTCCGTCTAACCTATGAAGCTGAAGGAGGTGATGACAAGTATGGACTATGAAAAGCTCTATAAAGCCTACTATTTACAGGTATACTCGTATACTATTTCTCTTGCCAAAAATCGTGAGATAGCAGAGGAAATCACGCAGAACACATTCTATAAGGCTGTTTCTACAACATCACAATTCAAAGGTAAGTCAGATGAATTGACATGGCTCTGCTCCATAGCAAAAAACCTTTACCATGATGAAATGCGAAGCCGTCAGCGAGTAGCTGATGTGAGTGAAATCAATGACTTGCCATCAAATGAAAATGTTGAGAACTCAGTTGCAGATTCTGACATGGCGTTCCGCATACACCTCGTTCTTCACCGTTTGGAAGAACCATACAAAGAAGTCTTTCAGCTTCGCGTATTCGGGGAACTATCTTTTTCACAAATCGCTGCAATTTTTGGAAAAACAGAATCATGGGCGAGAGTTACTTATCATCGTGCAAAGCTAAAAATTCAAGAAAGGATGGATGAAAAGCATGAGTAAACAATGCGATATTGTTCGAGATATTCTTCCGCTGTATGTTGACGGTGCTTGCAGCGAAGCAAGCGCAGAGATGGTAAAAGAGCATTTGAACGCCTGTGCTGACTGTAACGCAATTTATCAGAAATTGCTTTCTCACACGAGCGAAGATGTTCTTCACGAAGAAAGCGAAAGCGTTATTATGCGCCATGAGGCAAAAGAAAAGCAGAGAGGCAGAAAAAAGATAACGATTGCTGTTCTCGTTTCCATCGCTCTTTGTATCATTGCAATTTTTACAGCTCTCTTTCTGTTACCTATAAACATTGCTTATGAGCCTGTCAAAATCGACTTCCCATTTGAGGTTGAAGATGTCGAAAACGTTGAAATGTACCACTATGACGGAGTGCCTGCATCAGCAGAAAAGAAAGTAGTTGTTGCTGAAAATGATATAAAGACCCTGTATGATAAGTTCAAGGGCTTATCCCTAAAAGACAAAACGACTGAGGAAACTGCCGGAGCAGATGTGACCAGTTTTAGATTTAACCTCTCAGATGGAACAAGCTACGATTTGATTTACGCCTGCTATGGGGTTAAAAACGGCGAATTGAAGTCAGCAGCAGGCGGTTTTAAGTATTTCACAAGTGCGGATATCGGCTCTTATTGGAACAATTTGAATACGGAACTTGAGGCAATTCCTATCAATGAGAGTGAATTGCCGTGAGCAGATAGCAAACCCAGCCGAGCCTGTCAACGGTCAAGATGAACGGCGCAAATGCGCCGCCGTTGACAGCCCCGCCCGTCTTTGCTGTTCGGTAATCAAGAGGGCGACAGCACAAGATGCTGCCGCCCTCTGCCATTATTCAGAAAGGGGGATTTTCCATGACCGAACACGAAAAGTATCAAGAACATATCCGGCATACACACGATGCCTTTTGCAAGACTGTTATTCGCCACGCTGCCATAGACGCAGCCCGGAGCATACGGAGCCGCCGCAAGCGGGAAATCTCGCTTGAATATCTGATAGAAGAAAAACACTATCCATTCAGTACCACAGATAAATACTTTGCGGAGTAATCCGGCATGACCAGCTATCCGCTTTTCGTCTGTGGTCAGATGGTGCTTTTGGAAAGTCCAGAGCTTGCCGCAGCCCTGTCCGCACTATCACAGATGGAACAGGAAATCATTTTCTTGTACTACTTCCAACGATTGACGCATAGGGAGATTGGACGGAGATATGGACGGGCTGGCAACACAACCGGGCGGCGTATTCAGATGATTTTACGGCGGCTACGGGCAGAGTTGGAGGGTTTGTCCTATGAGCCAGCTACTTCCCTATGAGACAATCGTTAAGGCAAGCGAGGGCGACCCGGAAGCTGTTGCCGCCGTCCTATCCCATTATGCGGGATATGTCCGCTCTTGTGCGAAAATGGACGGACAGATTAACACGGATATGCAGGAGCATATCGTCAGGCAACTGATAGAAAGCCTGTTGAAGTTCCGCTTTGACCGCTAAACAGAAAAGTTGTATAATTAGAGCCTGACAAATTAAACTTCAATGAGGGTAGAGCAAATGGAACAGATTATCAATTATAGAGATATACCCACAGATAAAAGGATTGACATATTAAATGCTCTTGAGCGAATAGGTTTTTTTCCGGCATACGGCGGCGTGAGAACAATGCAGCAAATTATGGAAAAGTCAGTTCCAGGTTCAGGCCCACAATTCTATTTCGTTTTCCGTGAAAATGAGTTGATAGGGTACAATTTTCTCATTGGGGACACTAAGAAATATAAAGCGTTCCCATGGCTTGCTATTAGCAATATGGATGAGCAGAAGTTGACTGTTTGTGAAGAACTGATGAAAATACAAATTGCCTTTTTTGAAGAACTCGGAATGCAAAAGATAGCAGATCATTGCGTTAGGATTATGGAAGATTACAGAAAAGGAATTGGAAAGCGGAAAGAAAGCGATTGCAGATAAATTCCATTTGAAAAACGGCTGACAATTTAATACCGCCGCCCATCACAGCGGCAGATAAGCAGTAAATCTTGAAAAGGGTTACTGCTTTTTTTGCGCCCATTTTCAAAAATCTTTGGCAAACCACACCGCCGGATTGTTGTAGGGAGCAGACAGGGAAAATAAAAAAATTTTCGCTGCGTTTGCCAAAACGCCCCCTTTTCACCGTTGTAGTGGTGAACAGCGGGCAGAACACGCCGCCGCAATCGCTATATTGGTGGAGCAAGCCAGTATATCCGCAAACCAGAGCCGCCGAGGAAAGCGGTAGTTTTTTTAGAGCAAGATTCTACCGCAGTACCAAAATTCGCTTATCGCTCATTTTGCCCCTGCGGGAATCTTGTTGGGGAGTGCCTTCCCCAAACCCTGCTTATGCGGCTTACGCCGCTGGAAAATCCCTCAAAATAATTTTTCGGATTTTTCAAAAACAGTTCCGCTTTACACCCTGTTTTTCTCCTATTAGTGAGAGGACACCACGCACAGCCGAAGGAGGTTTTACCATGCGAAAACGATATAACACGCCGCACCGCAGCCGGGTAGTCAAGACACGCATGACCGAGGAAGAATACGCCGAGTTTGCGGAAAGGCTTTCTGCTTACAACATGAGCCAAGCCGAGTTTATCCGGCAAGCCATAACCGGGGCAGCCATACGCCCCATCATAACCGTTTCCCCCGTCAATGACGAGTTGCTTGCCGCTGTCGGGAAGCTGACCGCCGAATACGGCAGGATCGGCGGCAACTTAAACCAGATAGCCCGGACGCTGAACGAGTGGCACAGCCCCTACCCGCAGCTTGCCGGGGAGGTACGGGCGGCGGTTTCCGACCTTGCTGCCCTAAAGTTTGAAGTCTTGCAGAAAGTGGGTGACGCTGTTGGCAACATTCAAACATATCAGCTCTAAAAATGCGGACTATGGCGCAGCGGAAGCCTATCTCACATTTGAGCATGACGAGTTTACCATGAAGCCCACCCTTGATGAAAACGGGCGGCTGATACCGAGGGAGGATTACCGCATTTCTTCCCTCAACTGTGGGGGCGAGGATTTCGCTGTTGCCTGTATGCGGGCTAATCTCCGCTATGAGAAAAACCAAAAACGGGAAGATGTGAAAAGCCACCACTATATCATCAGCTTTGACCCACGGGACGGGACAGACAACGGCTTGACCGTAGACCGGGCGCAGGAGCTGGGCGAGCAGTTCTGTAAAGAGCATTTCCCCGGACACCAAGCCTTAGTCTGCACCCACCCGGACGGGCATAACCACAGCGGCAATATCCATGTGCATATCGTCATCAACTCCCTGCGGATTTATGAAGTCCCGCTTCTGCCCTACATGGACAGACCAGCCGACACACGGGAGGGCTGCAAGCACCGCTGCACCAACGCCGCTATGGAATATTTCAAGAGTGAAGTCATGGAGATGTGCCACCGGGAGGGGCTTTACCAAATCGACCTCCTAAGCGGCAGCAAGGAACGGATAACCGAACGGGAATACTGGGCGGCAAAGAAAGGACAGCTTGCCCTTGATAAAGAGAACGCTGTCAGAGAAGCCGCAGGACAGCCGACCAAGCCCACCAAGTTTGAAACGGACAAGGCGAAGCTGCGCCGGACGATACGGCAGGCACTTTCCCAAGCTGGCAGCTTTGACGAATTTTCTTCCCTTTTGCTGCGGGAGGGTGTGACCGTCAAGGAGAGCCGGGGGCGGCTTTCCTACCTCACGCCGGACAGGACAAAGCCTATCACAGCCCGGAAGCTGGGGGACGATTTTGACAAGGCTGCTGTCCTTGTCCTGCTTACGCAGAACGCCCACAGAGCCGCCGAACAGAGCAAAGCCATACTCGAATACCCTGCCGCGGTTAAAAAGCTGTCACAAGGGGAAAAACCACAAAAACCACCCCGGCAGACAACACCTTGCAGCGCATGGTTGACCGGGAAGCCAAGCGAGCCGAGGGCAAGGGCGTGGGCTATGACCGCTGGGCGGCAAAGCACAACCTAAAGCAAATGGCAGCTACCGTTACCGCCTATCAGCAGTACGGCTTTTCTTCCCCGGAGGAACTGGACGAAGCCTGTTCTGCCGCCTATACCGCCATGCGGGAAAGCCTTACAGAGCTGAAGCAGATGGAAAAGACGCTGAACGGGAAAAAGGAGCTGCAACGGCAGGTGCTTGCCTATTCCAAGACCCGCCCTGTCCGGGACGGGCTGAAACAGCAGAAAAACGCCAAAGCAAAAGCAGCCTACCGTCAGAAGTACGAAAGCGACTTTATCATAGCAGACGCAGCCGCCCGCTATTTCAGGGAAAACGGCATTTCCAAGCTGCCGAGCTATAAAGCCCTGCAAGCAGAGATTGAAACCCTTATCCAAGAGAAAAACAGCGGCTACAACGATTACCGGGCAAAACGGGAGGAATACCGCCGCTTACAGACTGTCAAGGGCAATATCGACCAGATTTTACACCGGGAGCGCAAGCCTGTGAAAAGGCAGGAACAGGAACGATAAAAACCGCCCCAAAATGTACCCGAACCTATACAGAACAAGGGGGCTGCCCCGTACCCTATCCGCAAATACCAAAGGATTTTTTAACGGGCTTATAGGGCAGAAAAAACCCGAAAATGATACCGAGATGATACAGAATTACCGCCGATACCGCCACACCAGCGGAAACGGCAGAAAGGAGCGCACCCATGCCAAGAATGAGCAAGAAACGGCGGCTGGAATGGTCTTTTTTCCTGCGGCAAGTGAAAGTCGGGAATTCCACCTGCGATCGTATCACATACAATGACCTCTGCCGGGGCTGTACCCATAGCTGCAAGCAGAGCTTCCGGGCGGTTATCATACTCTGCCCCCACTACTACTCCAAACGCCGGAAAAAGGAGGACAGGGACAATGGCAGATAACCGCAAGTATTACTACCTCAAGCTGAAAGAGAACTTTTTTGACAGCGACTCCATTGTGCTGCTGGAAGATATGAAAGACGGGATTTTATACTCCAATATCCTCTTGAAGCTGTACTTAAAATCGCTGAAAAACGGCGGGAAATTGCAGCTTGACGAGCATATCCCCTACACAGCGCAGATGATAGCGACACTGACCCGCCACCAGATAGGGACGGTTGAGAGGGCTTTAGAGATTTTCCGGCAGTTGGGGCTTGTGGAGCAGCTTGACAGCGGGGCTTTCTATATGACCGACATTGAGCTGATGATAGGACAGTCCTCTACCGAAGCCGAGCGGAAACGGGCTGCAAGACTGGAAAACAAGGCACTTTTACCGCCCCGGACAAAAGGCGGACATTTGTCCGACATTCGTCCACCAGAGATAGAGATAGAGTTAGAGAAAGAGATAGAGATAGAAAAAGAGAGAGAGGGAGAAACGGGACACCCCGCCCCCGCCGCTTATGGCAGATACAACAATGTGATACTGACCGATACAGAGCTTTCCGGGCTAAAAACAGAGTTGCCCGACAAGTGGGAGTATTATATTGACCGGCTTTCCTGCCATATCGCTTCCACCGGGAAACAGTACCACAGCCATGCAGCCACCATTTACAAGTGGGCGCAGGAGGACGCTGCCAAAGGCAAGGCTGCCCCGAAACAGGGCATACCCGATTATTCATGCAAGGAGGGCGAGAGCTTATGAAAAACGGAATTGAAGCTATGATTACGGACATTACAGCCACTACCGCCGAAGCGGAGGACTACACAGGCGAGGACGGGCTTTTATACTGCGGTAAGTGCCATACGCCCAAAGAAGCCTATTTTGCAGAGGGAAAGACTTGTTTCGGGCGTGACCGCCACCCGGCAGAGTGCGACTGCCAGCGGGCAGCCCGTGAAAAGCAGCAAGCCGCCGAAAGCCGACAGAAGCACCTTGAAAAAGTGGAGGACTTGAAACGCCGGGGCTTTACCGACCCTGCTATGCGGAACTGGACATTTGAGCATGACAACGGCAGAAACCCGCAGACCGAAACCGCCCGCTTTTATGTGGAGAGCTGGGAAACCATGCAGGCTGAAAATATCGGCTACCTGTTTTGGGGCGGCGTGGGGACGGGAAAAAGCTACCTTGCCGCCTGTATCGCCAACGCCCTTATGGAAAAAGAGGTTGCCGTCTGCATGACAAACTTTGCAACGATACTGGGTGACCTTGCCGCCAGCTTTGAGGGCAGGAACGAATATATTTCCCGCCTTTGCAGCTACCCTCTGCTGATACTTGATGATTTCGGTATGGAGCGAGGAACAGAATACGGGCTGGAACAGGTTTACAGCGTGATTGACAGCCGTTACCGAAGCGGCAAGCCGCTGATCGCCACGACCAACCTCACGCTGGAGGAATTGCAGCACCCGCAGGACACGCCCCACGCCCGTATCTATGACAGGCTGACTTCCATGTGCGCCCCCGTCCGCTTCACGGGCAGCAACTTCCGAAAGGAAACCGCACAGGAAAAGCTGGAACGCTTAAAGCAACTGATGAAGCAGCGAAAGGAGAGCCTATGACAGAAACGAAACAGACAAGCACCACCAAAACAGACCGCCGCCCGGACTGTGTGACGGAAATCCGCATGGGCAACTCCGTCCTTACCGTTTCCGGCTTCTTCAAGCAGGGCGCAACCGACACCGCAGCCGACAAGATGATGAAAGTGCTGGAAGCGGAAGCTGCTACACAAAAAACGGCGATTTGACCGACCATAAAGAAGCAGATTTGACGCTTTTGCCGCTATACAGACAGCCGCCCCATGTGGTACAATCAAGGTACGGAATAGTGGGGCTGGCTGTCGGAAACGGAGGATTTTATGTTAAGACAGACCAACCAACAACCAATTACCGCCCTTTACCCAAGACTATCCCATGAGGACGAGCTGCAAGGCGAAAGCAATTCCATTTCCAATCAGAAGCGTATCCTTGAAACCTATGCAAAGCAGAACGGCTTTTCCAATCTGCGCTGGTACACGGACGACGGTTATTCTGGTGCGAACTTTCAAAGACCCGGTTTTCAAGCCATGCTTGCGGACATTGAAGCCGGAAAAGTCGGGACAGTTATCGTAAAGGATATGTCGAGGTTAGGGCGAAACTACCTGCAAGTGGGAATGTACACGGAAATGATTTTCCCACAGAAAGGTGTCCGCTTCATCGCTATCAATGACGGAGTGGACAGCGCACAGGGCGACAATGACTTTGCCCCGCTGCGGAATATCTTTAACGAATGGCTGGTGAGAGATACGAGCAAGAAAATCAAAGCAGTAAAACGCTCAAAAGGCATGAATGGCAAGCCCATCACAAGCAAGCCTGTGTATGGCTACCTCATGGACGAGGATGAAAATTTCATTATTGACGAGGAAGCTGCACCCGTAGTCAAGCAGATATACAACCTCTGTCTTGCCGGGAATGGTCCGACCAAGATAGCCCGTATGCTCACAGAGCAGCAAATCCCCACGCCGGGAACGCTTGAATACCGCAGGACGGGCAGCACCCGCCGCTACCACCCCGGCTATGAGTGCAAGTGGGCGACCAATACCGTAGTGCATATCCTTGAAAACCGGGAATACACAGGCTGTCTGGTAAATTTCAAGACAGAAAAACTTTCTTACAAAGTCAAGCACAGTGTAGAAAATCCCCCGGAAAAGCAAGTGATTTTCGAGAACCACCACGAGCCTATCATAGACACCCAAACATGGGAACGGGTGCAGGAGCTTCGCAAACAGCGCAAACGCCCAAACCGCTATGATGAAGTGGGTTTGTTCTCCGGCATACTGTTCTGTGCGGACTGCGGCAGCGTGATGTATCAGCAGCGATACCAGACGGACAAGCGCAAGCAGGACTGTTATATCTGCGGCAACTACAAGAAACGCACCCATGACTGTACGGCGCACTTTATCCGCACCGACCTCTTGACCGCTGGTGTACTCTCCAATCTGCGGAAAGTGACCAGCTATGCGGCAAAGCATGAAGCCCGGTTTATGAAACTCTTGATTGAGCAGAACGAGGACGGGGGCAAACGCAGGAACGCCGCCAAGAAAAAGGAACTGGAAGCCTCCGAGAAACGCATAGCCGAGTTATCCGCTATCTTCAAGCGGCTGTATGAGGACAGCGTGACCGGGCGCATATCAGACGAGCGTTTCACAGAGCTGTCGGCAGACTATGAAGCAGAGCAACGGGAGCTGAAAGAAAGAGCCGCTGCTATTCAAGCGGAGCTTTCCAAAGCACAGGAAGCCACCGTGAACGCAGAAAAGTTTATGAATGTTGTCCGGCGGCATACCAGCTTTGAAGAACTTACCCCTACTCTGCTGCGGGAGTTTGTAGAGAAAATCGTTGTGCATGAGTGCAGCTATGACGAGAACAAGACCCGCAGACAGGACATTGAGATTTATTATTCTTTTGTTGGCAAGGTGGACTTGCCCGAATAACCGCCCGACCTATCCGACACAATGCGCAAGTGCCGGATAGGAACGGCAAAATTTTTTACACTTCTATTACTTCTTTATCGCACATCAGTAAATGTTCACGGATTGTCACGCAGTAGAATGGCCTTTTGAAACGAAGGAGCATAAAACTCTTAACCGCTCTGCTTTCACTTGCGTAATTGCTATACAAGCAGAGACAGGCGACTTGTCAACAACGGCGATACCGTTCGCTTTAACGTTAATAAGCACAGGTGGATCTGTTTCCCTTAGAGAAAAATTCATCTCATGATTTACATTAACTCTTGTCGACCAAATCAACAATTTTTCTGTGCAAATCTGCATATTCACATGGAATAGCGCCGATGTTTAAAAGCGATGAAAGAGTAATGCTTTTCTGATTTCCTACCTTTTCATTTAAAACCTTTGCAGGTAAAAGATAAAAATCCCACTGTTTCAAGTCCAAAGGATTGACCGTTTGTTGCTCTTTGTGTTTATGAACACAAAATACATATATATCAGCTTGCCGCTTCTTTAGCGTATCATATTCGTTCGTTTTACTGTCCCATGCCAATGTAGGCTGGATGCCAAATATAAGTTTGGAGAGGCCTTTTTGCTCCCACGTTTGAAGATAACCAGAAGTCTTTACCTCAATAGCAATTCCTTCCGCCGACAATAAATCATATTTGTCCCATGCAATACGTTCCTTGTTTTGTATTCCCATGGCGCATGCGACTATATATTCTGCCAATGCTCCCCTTTCGGTGTTTCCAAGCAAATCCGAATATGCCCAACTCCAGAAATCTTCTAATTTAGCTACTTGATTTCCTGTTTTATCGGTAAGCGGCATCTCGCCTTTTAAAAAGTGAGATGACATTGCCGGATACCTTATTTCCTCATTCATTTTATTATCAACCTCTTTTCCCTGTTGTAGTATGAAAATTATACCACACTAATGAGGATTTGGGCGCAAACAAGTAGTTTTTCGGAAGAGGGTACCCTCTTCCTATGCTTGCTACGGAAGTTTTCGACTTCAAAAAGCGGAATGGAAAGGAACAAAAATGAATTTCCAACGTAGCACATGGAAAAGCAGCTTTTCGCTCCCAATGGAACCTAATCCCTCATATCTTCTTAATCCTTTTTATAAGTTCTCACGGAGCACGGGCGTCAAAAAAGCGTCAAATGGCATTTGAAAGCTGTTTATTACCCCGCTGCGTGAAGCCAGAAAAGATAGAGTTTACGTGGGTTTCGGCGGGAGCAAGCCCCCGCCCTACAAAGGTTGTTCCACTATTTTTTATTGCAAAGCAATAAAAAATCGGCCATCTGCGGCGGTTGCCCCGCAGGGGCGAGCCGCTTGGCCATCATTCGGAACGGCCATGTGCAGGCGGATGCGCGCTTACGCGCTCCCCGCTCCATGCGCGAAAAAATAGCCTAAGCGGCTATTTTTTACAGGAGCCGTCCGTGGCCGAACGCGCCCTCGACCTGGCAGGAGCGCGCGGCGAAGAGCGCGGCCTGCGAGAGACCGGCCCGGACCAGCTTCTGCCGGTAGTCGCCGAGGTCCCCGGGGAGGAAGCCGACCTGCGCGGGAAGCGTGCCGGTGCAGTGTTCCAGCAGGCGCGCGCCGTCCAGGTAGGTGAGCAGGAAACGGGTGATGAAGGAATCCCCCGCGCCGAGCGTGTCGACCACGCTTGTCCGATAGGCGTCCTGGCGGTAGAACCCGTGCCCGTCGAAGCAGAAGGAGCCGTGCATCCCGCGGGTGCCCACGGCGAGGCGGCAGCCGAAGCCCACCGCGCGGCGCAGCAGCGCCTCGGTCTCCTCCTCGGAGACGTTGCTGCAGGAGAAAAAGGCGTAATCGACCTTTTTGCAGACGCTCTCCAAAAAGTCGGGGGGCAGGGGGGTGAGCTCCTGGAGGTATTCCTCGCCCGACTGGTCGGTGAACTCCTGCTGCCACTCGACCGAAAAATCGTAGGAGACCGGCACGCCGAGCCCGCAGAGCAGGTCAAAGGCGCCGGGCGCGAAGGTGGAGTAGATGCTGGTATGGATGAGGTCGAAGGAGCGGATGTAATCCAGTTCTCCTTCGTCGAAGCAAAGCGGGAAGGCGTCGATGATCGAGCGGTCGTACTGGGTAAAGGTCCGGTCTCCCTCCCGCGAGACGATCACGTCCCGGGAGGTGATTCCCCGCTCCCGCCGCAGGTGGGAGACGTCCACGCCGGTTTCGGCAAGCCCGCCGGCCAGCAGGTCCCCGAAGCTGTCCAGGCCGGCCACGCCGATATAGGCGGACGGGTAGCCGTTGATGGCGGCATAGGCGGCCACGTTGGGACAGTTCCCGCCGGAGTAGGAGACGCCCGAGGCCGCGTAGGTATCGATGTTGTTATCCCCAATGGCAATGAGCTTGAACATAATGCCCTCCTTATTGATCGTTGAATCGGCTATAATATCATAATATATAACAATAACATACAAGTCAATAGAAATCCGTTAAAACAGCAGAAAAAAGAAAACTTTTCAAAAGGGATTGCCGCAGTGGGAATTTTATGTTATTATATATTATAACAAATATCGGGACGACAAGGATGGAGGTGGAGGAGTGGCCGAGAGCCTGAACCTGCTGGGGCAGTGCGCCCAGCCGCTGACGGTGATCCCGCTCTACCGGCAGCTGCGCAAGCTGATTGAAAACGAGATCGCCGCGGGCCGCTGGAAGCCCAACGAGCGGATTCCCTCCGAGGCGGAGCTGAGCCGGATGTTTTCGGTCAGCCGGATCACGGTGCGCGCGGCGCTGACCGAGCTGGCGGACGAGGGGATGCTCGTGAAGATCCAGGGCAAGGGGACCTTCGTGACCAACGCCAAAAGCAAGCAGCTTTTGACGATCGGGGTGTCGAGCTTTGAGGAGATGTGCCGCCAGAACGATCTGGAGCCCAAGCGGGTGCAGCTCTTCAAAAAGCTGGTGGACGCCGACGAGCGCGACATGGTGCAGCTCGGGGCCAAACGCGGGGAGAAGATCGTCTACCTCTCCCGTCTGCTCTGCGCGGACGAGACGCCGCTCATCCTCGCCGAGGACCGGATGCGGGAGGAGTTCTCCTTCCTGATGGAGGAGGACCTCGAAAAGAAGTCCCTCAACGGGCTGATGATCCAGAGCGGGCTGGCGGACGGCCTCTATTCCAGCGAGCGGACAATTGAAATCTGCATGGCCACCGCGAAAGAGGCGGAGTGGCTGCGAGTGCAGGGCGGGTCGCCGCTGCTGCTGCTGCGGGACCTCTCCACCGACCGGGAGGGCCGGCCCGTCCGCCGGACAAAGGAGCTGCTTGTGGGGGACCGGGTGCGGATTTCCTACATCGCCCAGCCGCCCCGCAGGCCGTAAAACACAGAGGTTTTAGAGAAACTGCCGGTTTTCCGGCAGTTTTTTTATGCGTTTTTTTGCCTGTTTGCGGTTGACGCGGACAGGTCGGCAGGGTATAGTTGTATTATATCATTATACATCATAATGTAATATAGGAAAGGGCGGTTGTTATGAGCAAACTGGCATTGGAGATCGCGCACCAGATGGATGCGGTGGCGATCAGTCCGGAACACGACTTTCGGGACATGGAGGAGCTGGTGCGCGCGGCGAAGGAGTTCGACCTGCACCTCGTCTATGGGCTGAACTGCTTTTACCCCTATCTGCTGCGGGAGCTGAAGGGCACCCACACGATCGTGGGGGGCGGGCTTGTGTCGGCGTCGAGCGGGTTTGAATCGACCGAGCAGAAGCTCTTCCTCGCAAAGCTCTACCAGGAGATGGGCTGCGGCGAAATCGACATGTACCTCAACCTGCCCTATCTCCGCTCGGGGATGGAGGATCGGGCGCTCGAGGAGCTCAAGCGGATGCGCGAAGCGGTGAAATGCCCCCTCAAGGTGATCATCGAAGCGCCGCTGCTGACCCCCGCGCAGATCAAATCCGCCTGCGAGGTGGTCATCGCGTCGGGCGCCGACTTTATCAAGACGGGCACCGGCTTTTTCGGGCCGACCACGCTGGAGATCGTGCGGATGGTCAGCGATGCGGCCGCCGGACGCATCCGGATCAAGGCGGCGGGGGGGATCATGGGCTATGAAACCCTCAAGGCCATGCGGGAAATGGGGGTGTCCCGGTTCGGCATGGGCTATAAGAAGGTCGCTGCGATGCTCCGCGAGCTCTGAAGGCGGGGAAGCGGGGGGGGGGGGGGGGGGGGGGGGGGGGGGGGGGGGGCCACCCCCCCCCCCGCTTTTTTGCGCCCGTCAGCCCAGCAGGCCGTCGAGGTAGCGTTTCGCCTCGGAGAGGTAGAACTCGGGGTCGCGGAAGTAGGGCTCCAGCACCTCGACCGAGCACCAGCCGTCGTAGCCGTGGGCCTTCAGCAGCGGGAGGAAGCTCTCAAAGGAGATCGTCCCGCTCCCGGGCGCGACCTGGAGGTGGGTCTCATAGATGCCGTCGCAGCCGCAGAGGTGTACATGGCGCAGCCGCCCGCCGAGCTTGTCCAGGTACTCCGACATCGGCTCCGCGGCGAGCGGCGGGATTGCCATGTCGAGCATCGCGCCGAAGCTGGGGACGCCCACATCGGCGATCAGCCGGGCGAGGTCGTCCGCGCGGCTGACGATCGGGCTGGTGTTCGGGCCGAGCGATTCCATGCTGACGGAGACGCCGAGCGCGTCCGCCTCACGGCAGACCTCCCGCAGGCCGGAGACCAGGTCGCCCCACGCCTCGGAGGCGTTCCGCCCGTAGCCGGGGTGGTCGCAGGAGACGAGCATGCCGGGACATTCGATCGCCGCGCAGAACCGGGCGGCGCGTTTGAGATAGGCGACCGTCTCCTCCCGTTCGCGGGGGAGGGCGGAGGCGAGGTTATAGGGGTAGGCGAGCAGTTCGGGGGTGTACATGGGGATTTCGACGCCGTATTCCCGCTTCCAGCGCAGGATATCGCGGACAAGGGCGTCGTCCCCGTCGTAGGGGTAGGCGTGGGGGCGCGCGCCCCACAGCTCAATCCCATCGAATCCGTAGCGGCGGGCCATCAGGAAGCTGGTTTCGAGGGGGTAGCGCTTGAACTGGAGGGTGAGGAACGAGAGCTTCACAGGGGTTGCCTCCCTTCAAATGTAATCAAATATAACATAATATGATATATGATATTATGCAAGGGATAAAACTGAAAAGATTGATAAATTGTCTATAACTGATAAAAAACAACGGGATTTTTGTAACGTAAATGCGACAAAAAGGATTGACTTGTTATATATTGTAGCATATAATAATGTCATAAAACAAGCGGAGCTTTGGAATCTGCCGAACAGGGGAAGGGGCGCGGAAGATGTCGGAATACATAGTGCAGACCAGGCGGCTCACGAAGCATTACGGAGGGGTCAAGGCCCTTACGGAGGTGGATCTCTCGTTTGAGCCGGGGCTGATCCACGCGCTGGTCGGGGAGAACGGCGCGGGGAAATCCACCCTGATCCGGATTCTCTCGGGGATCGAGCCGCCGACCAGCGGGGAGGTGCTCTTCGAAGGCGGGCTGGTGGAGGAGTTCTCCCCCCACGCCGCCCACGACAGGGGGATCAGCACCGTCTATCAGGAGCCGATGCAGATGGGGCTGATGACGATCGAGGAAAACATCTACGTCGGGCGGTACGAAAAAAACCGTCTGGGCTTCGTGGATTACCGTGCGCTCCGCCGCAAGGTGACGGCGCTGATGGACGAAATCGGCATCCACCTGCCGCCCCGGGCGGTGGTCGGGGAACTGAGCGTGGCCAAGCGGCAGATGGTGGAGATCCTCAAGGCGCTCTCCTTCCGCTCCCGCTTCATCATCTTCGACGAGCCGACCGCCTCGCTCACCACCGAGGAGTGCGACAACCTCAAGCAGATCATCCGGCGGCTGAAGGAGCAGGGGATCACCGTGCTCTACATCTCCCACCGGCTGGAGGAGATTTTCGACCTCTGCGACACGGTGACCGTCCTGCGGGACGGGATGTTTGTGGGCAAGCGGCAGGTCTCGGAGATCGACCAGGACCAGCTGATCCGCATGATGGTCGGGCGCAGCATGGAGAACCTCTTCCCGAAGAAGGAGGTTCTCATCGGGGAGCAGATCCTCGAGCTGCGGCATGTGGAGAGCGCATCGGTGCACGATATCTCCTTCACGCTGCACCGGGGGGAGATTCTGGGCTTCGCGGGGCTGGTCGGCGCGGGGCGCACCGAGACGGCGAACGTCCTGTTCGGGATCGACCCCTATTCCGGGCAGGTGCTGCTGGAGGGGAGGGAGCTGAAAATCACCTCCCCCGCCGGGGCGATCGCCGAGGGGATCGGGCTGGTGCCCGAGGACCGCAAGCACCAGGGGCTGGTGCAGCTGATGTCGGTGCGGGAGAACATCACCCTGAGCAGCCTGCAAAGGCACGTCCGCGGGCCTCTGCTCGACCATGAGAAGGAACGGGCGACGTCCGCCGGGCAGATCGGGCGGCTGCGGATCAAGACGCCCACCGACAGCCAGCCGGTCAGCAACCTGAGCGGAGGCAACCAGCAGAAGGTCGTCTTTGCCAAATGGATGAGCTGCCAGCCGAAGGTGATCATCCTGGACGAGCCCACCCAGGGGGTGGACGTGGGGGCGAAGGCGGAAATCTATACGATCATCTCCGCGCTGGCGGAGAGCGGCGTCGGGGTCCTGCTGATCAGTTCGGAGATGACCGAGCTGATCGCGATGTGCGACCGTATCTGCGTGATGCGGGAGGGGCGGATCAACCGCATCCTCGACCGCGGGGAATTCAGCGAGGACACGATCATGCGCTATGCGATAGAGGAGGTCAAGTGATGGAACAGGAAGAGAAAAGGGCCGGGGGCAGGCTGCTGCGCATCCTGGTCAAATATTCGGGACTGATGCTGGTGCTGGTGCTGATGGTCGTCATTGTGACGGTCAAGAACCCCAACTTCATCAAGATCGAGAATGTGATCGGCGTGCTGCGCCAGATGTCCATTTACGGCGTGATGGGCGTCGGCATGGCGATCCTCATCATCAACGGCTATTTCGACCTGAGCGTCGGCGCGATCGCGGGCCTGTGCGGCGTGCTGGCCGCGATGGTGATGAACGCGGGCGGCAATATGGTGGCCGCGATCCTCACCGCGCTTGCGGCGGGCATTGCGATCGGCGTGTTCGACGGGCTGGTCGTCTGCACCACCAAAATCCCCGCCTTCGTCTTTACGCTGGCGATGACCCAGGTGGTGCGCGGCGCGATCTACCTGATCACCGGCGGCTCGCCGGTCACCGGCCTGACCAAGGGCTACCTTGCGATCGGCAAGGACAGCTGGTTCGGCGTCCCGATCCCCATCTATGTGATGTTCGCGGTGATGTTCCTCGGCTGGGTGCTGCTCAACCACACCGCGATGGGCCGCTCGATCTACGCCACCGGCGGCAACCCCACGGCGGCGCGCTATTCCGGCCTGAAGATCAACCGGATCACCCTCTTCAGCTTCGGCCTTTGCGGCGCGGCCGCCGCGGTCGGCGGCATCCTGCTCTCTTCCAAGCTGCAGTCCGCCCAGCCGACAATGGGCGTCAGCTACGAGATGGATGCGATATCGGTCGCGGCGATCGGCGGGACCAGCCTTGCGGGCGGCGAGGGGTCGATCGGGGGCGTGCTGCTCGGCGCGATGATCCTCGGCGTCATCAACAACGGCATGGTCATGATGGGCATCAACTCCTACTGGCAGATGGTCGTCAAGGGCACCGTCATCGCCGGAGCGGTCATCATCGACATCGCCCGCAAATCCTCCAACGGCCGCAAGACGAAAAAGGCTTAGGCATTCCGTATCCGCGGGGCCCCGCGAGAGCGGGGGACCCCCTGATTCCATAACAGAAACGGGAGGAAATTATGAAAAAATTCCAAAAGGCAATCGCAGTCCTGTTGTCTCTGGCGATGCTGCTCGCCTTCGCGGCCTGCGGCGCTTCCGAAAGCGCGCCCGCGGCGTCCGGCACGGGGGACCCCGCCCCGGCGGACAACGGCGGCAAGACCCATATCGGCGTCGCCTACTGCACGCTGGCGGAGGAATTCGCCGTGGACCTGCAGAAGGGCGTGCAGGAGAAGGCCAGGGAGCTGGGCGTCGAAATCAGCGAGGTCGATTACGCGCTCGACCTCTCCAAGGGCAACGACGAGGTGGATAACTTTATCCAGATGGGCGTGGATGCCATCATCCTCTGGCCGCTTGATGCGGCGGCCTTCGCGGGCGCCGGGGAAAAAGCCGCCGCGGCCGGCATCCCGGTCGTCACGGTGGACAGCACGATCGACGAGAACGTCTCCTGCTTCATCGCCTCGGACAACCGCGCGGGCGGCAAAGAGGCGGCGCTCTACGGACTGGAGGCGATCGGCGGCAAGGGCAAGGTGCTGATCATCACCCCGGCTCCCGGCATGACCAGCCTGGAGGACCGCTGCGAAGGCTATTATGACGCGCTCAAGGATTACCCTGACGTGGAAGTGATCGAGCAGATGGACCCCGGCACCCAGGCGCGTGCCGGTTACGCTCAAACGGTTGAGAACGCGCTCAACGCCAACCCCGACGTGGACCTGATCCTCGCCAACTGCGGCGACTGCGCGCTGGGCGCGCTGAGCACGGTGGAGCTCTACCCGGACAAATTCGCCGACGTGAAGATCATCGGCTATGACGCGACCCCCGAGCAGGTCAAGGCGATGCAGGAGGGCCGCCAGATCATCGCCTCGATGGCGCAGAACCCCATGAACATCGGCAGCCTTGCGGTTGAATCGGTCCAGAAGATCCTGGCCGGCGAAACGGTCGATGCGGTCGTCCGCACGCCCGGCGGCCTGGTGACCCGTGAGGAAGAAATGGCGAAAGCCGCAGCCTGACGCACCGCCGGGCACGCCCGGCAGATTGAATAATAAGGAGAAGAAACGCATGAATGAGATGGTTTACACGACTCCCGCCGATATCCGGAAGATCATTGCCGAAATCGTGGAGGCGAAAAAGAAGCTCGGCGGGATCAAACGGGCCTACTGCGTGGCGTGCGGCGGCAGCCTGTCCTGCTTCTACCCGATGACCTACTTCCTCAAGTCGGAGGCGAAGGAGCTGGCCTGCGATTCCGTCACCGCCAACGAGTTTGTCCACGCGACCCCCAAGGCGCTCGGTGAGGACTGCATCGTCTTTGCGATGTCGCTCGCGGGCGGCACGCCCGAGACGGTGGAGGCGGCCCGGGTCGCCAAGGAAGCGGGCGCCAGCGTCGTGGTGCTCTGCTCCAAGCACGATGTTCCGTTGGAGCAGTACGGGGACTATACGGTGATCTACCGGATCGAAACCGACAACATCGTGGAGAACCTCAACCAATACGTGATCCTGACTCTGGCGATCGAACTACTCGAGCAGACCGAGGGCTATGCCTTCTATGAAGACGCGCTGGACGGCCTCGGGAAGATCCCCGGCATCTGCACGAAGGCCCTCGAACAGATCCACGGCCGCGCGATGGCGTGGGGCGAGCGGATGAAGGACGAGCCGGTCATCTATACGATGGGCAGCGGCCCCTCCACCTTCGTCTCCTATATGCAGAGCATCTGCATGTTCATGGAGATGGAATGGGTCCATTCAAGCAGCATCCACACGGGCGAATACTTCCACGGCCCGTTCGAGATCACCGACAAGAACACCCCCTTCCTCGTCTTTGAATCGGAGGGCCGCACCCGCGCGCTGGATGAACGCGCCCTGCGCTTCCTCGGCAAGTACGCCGAAAAGGTGGAGATCATCGACGTCAAGGAGCTGGGGATCAACTCGATCGCGGATTCGGTCGTCGAGTTCTTCAGCCCGATCCTGCATTGGGTAATCGGCCTAGACTATGCTGGCGGCCTCGCCGCGGCGAAGAAACACCCGCTGATGATGCGGCGCTATATGTATAAGGTGGAATACTGAGAAGAACGCAGGAAAAGGCCGCCGCCCTTCATGGGCGGCGGCCTTTTGGCGTCACGGCGGCGGGCTGCGCCCGGCTTGATCCGGGCGGCCGCACAAGGAACGAAAAAAGGAACGAATAGAAAATCTATTCGTTCCTCTGATTGCTGGCCGCCTGTTCCTTCCGGACGGCCTCGGTGGCTTTCAGCTGGATGATCTCATAGTGCAGGCGGCGGTTTTCCTCCTCGAGCTTGTGGTAGTAGTGATAATCGACGTTGTGCTTGATGAGCAACACGACGATCGCCGTCAGGAGGATCGTGACAAGCAGCAGCGCGAAGATGAAAAGATCCCCCAGCTGCAGATAGTAACCCCCGAACAGCTTGTACCGTTCAAGCCCGGCGATGTCGGAGAAGAGTTGGTCCATACCGGTATCCTCCTTTGTCTGTCTCACGCCGCGTCCGGCGGCGGTCCCATGTTCGTGTTTGGCGGGCTGTCCGCCGGGGGCGCGCGGCCTGTCCCACCTTCCCACCCCGGATTTCGTTAAACTCGACTTTAGCGAAATATCGCCCCGGTATCCGGCGGATGGAAAGCCCGCCCGGGCCGACTTCGCCCCGTCAGCCCGGGGCCGCGCCGCCGGCGGGCATGTTCCCGAGGCGCTTTCCCTGCCAGGAATCCCGGCGCGCGAGCTCCTTATCGATCTCGTTGAGCACGCAGAGCTTTTTGCGGCTCCAGTCGGGCCCGATGAGCGTTTCGGGGTCGCCGTCGCCGGTGAGCCGCCCGATCACACATTCGGGCGGCAGCCATTCGAGCTGGTCGCAGACGGTTTGGACATATTCGTCGCGGCTCATCAGCGGGAAAGGCTTCTCCCGGTACTCCCGCGCGAGCGCGGTGCCCTCGAGCAGGTGCAGCAGATGGATCTTGACGAGGTGCGGGCGCAGCCCGCCGACCCGCTTCGCCGTCTCGACCATCATTTCGCGCGTCTCGCCGGGCAGCCCGTCGATCAGGTGCACGCCGAACGGTACGCCGCGCGCCCGCAGCTTTTCGACCCCCGCGAGGAAGTCGGCGTAGCTGTGGCAGCGGTTGATCCGCTCCCCCGTCGCGTCGTGGACCGTCTGAAGCCCGAGCTCGACGGTCAGATAGGTGCGCCGCGCCAGCTCCCCGAGCAGCGCGCACACCTCGCCGGGCAGGCAGTCGGGCCGGGTGGCGACCGCCAGCCCCACCACCCCGGGACAGGCGAGCGCCTCCTCATAGAGGCGGCGCAGCGTGTCCGCGGGCGCGTAGGTGTTGGTGCGCGCCTGGAAATAGGCGATGTGCCGTGGGGTATCCCACTTGCCGGCCATGCGCGCGGCGACCTGGGAGAACTGCTCCCGGATGGGCAGGCGCGGGTCGCCGCCGAACTCCCCGCTGCCCGCGGGGGAGCAGTAGACGCACCCTCCCCTGCCCTTCGTCCCGTCGAGGTTGGGGCAGGTGAAGCCCGCGTTCAGCGGCACACGGGAGACCTTGCCGCCGAACCGGCGGGAGAGAAAACAGGTGTAGGTGTGGTAGCGCTTGTTGCTGTCGGAATACGGGAAGGGATTTTTCATTCGATGAAGGAGAATTTCGTCACGTCGAACATCCCCATGTCGGTGATGCGGATGTCCCCGATGACGGGCAGCGCCATGAAGCTCAGCGTGATGAACGGGTCGATTCCCTCCGCGACCCCCTGTTTTTTCGCCAGGGCGATCATCCCGTCGAGCGCGGGGATGAGGGTGTCGGCGGTTTCGTTGCTCATGAGGCCCGCGACGGGCAGCGGTAGCGTGCCGAGGATTTTGCCGTCCGCGGCGATCGTGTAGCCGCCCTGCACCCGCTCGATCTCCCGGACGGCGGCGAGCATGTCGGACTCGTTGTCCCCCACGACGATGAGGTTGTGGGAGTCGTGCGCGACGGTGGTGGCCACCGCGCCGTGGGTGAGCCCGTAGCCCGCGATGAGGCCCACGCCGACATTTCCGGTGGCGTGGTGCCGCTCAAAGACGGCGATCCTGCGCAGCTTCCCCGCCGCGATGAGCGAATCGACCTCGGAGGCGGGGAGATCGGTGCGGGTGGTCGTGACGTTGCCGGGCATGACGTTGATGACCGGGTAGCTCTCCCGCTTTGGCAGCGCGAGGCAGCCGTCGGCCAGCGGCGCGAGGTGGACCGAATGGGTGATCGGGTCGTCCTCCCCCGCGCTGCCGATCAGCCCGAAGGAGAAGGCGCCCCGGACAAATTCCTTCCCGTCCTTGTAGACCGCCTGCACGTCGATCTCCCGCAGGTCGGTAAAGACGACGAGGTCGGCCCGGTAGCCCGCGGCGACCGCGCCGAGGTCGTAGAGCCGGTGGATGCGCGCGGCGTTGATCGTCGCCATCTGGATCGCCTTCACGGGGTCGAGGCCGCATTCGACCGCGCGCTTCACATTCCAGCGGATGGTCCCCTCGCGGCGGATGTCCGCGAGGTGCTTGTCGTCGGTGCAGAAGGCCATGTGGGAGGTGTCCACCCCGTCGGCGAGCGCCCCCTCGATGATCGGCGCGAGGTTTTTGCAGGCCGAGCCCTCCCGCACGAGCACCGCGAGCCCGGCGCGCAGCTTCTCGTGCGCCTCGGCCCAGGAGGTGGACTCGTGGTCGGTGCCGGTGCCCGCCGCGATGTACGCCTGCAGGCCGTTGCCGGTGATGCCGGGCGCGTGGCCGTCGACGACGCGCCCGGAGAAGAGCTCGAATTTGGCCATGACGGCGGGGTCGCGGCCCGCGACGCCCGGGTAGTTCATCATTTCGCCCAGCCCGAGGACGCGCGGCTCCTCTGTAAAGGGCTTCATCTTTTCGGCGGTGAACACCTCGCCCGCGTGCTCGAAGGGGGTCGCAGGCACGCAGGAGGGCAGCTGCACATAGTAGTTGACGGGCAGCTTCGCGGAGGTGTCGAGCATGAACCGCACCCCCGCGCCCCCCGCGACGTTCGCGATCTCGTGGGGGTCGGTGACGAGGGTGGTGGTGCCCCAGCCGAGCGCCTCGGTGCAGTAGGCGGGCGGCGACACCATCGACGACTCGACGTGCACGTGCGCGTCGATGAAGCCGGGCGCGACGAATTTCCCGCCGAGGTCGACGACCCTTTTTCCGCTGTCATAGCTGCCGACGCCGGCAATCATCCCGTCGGCGATGGCGATGTCGCCGGGGACGACCTCCCCGGAAAAGACGTTGACGACCCGCGCGTTTTTGAGCACGAGGTCGGGCTCCCGTTCGCCGAGAGCCGCCGCGATGAGGATTTCCCGTTTCATGAAAGCACCTCCAAAGGCTGTTGTTTACCGGATCGCCCGGCACTCCAGATAGTAGCGTTTTTCATGCGCGTGCCCCATCGAGAAGGTCTTGCGGGGCAGCGCGCCGTCGAGCAGGACGGTCGGAAAGAGCTGGGACTTCTTCATGACCGGCAGCAGAAAGCCGATCGTCCCGGGGCTTTTGCACAGGTGCCCGACCACCTGCTCCCCGTGGATGTAGTCGACCTTGCCGCCGAACCGGCCGAGGTACCAGTCGATAAAGTTCTGCAGCGTCCCGGCGGCGAGCTGGGAGGAGGGGTTGGCGACGTAGAGCCGTCTCCGCCGGGAGCCGCAGACGTATTCAAACGACTGCCCGCCCACCGCGTCCTCGCCGGTGTCGTAGTAGCCTTGCAGCTCGCGGAGCACCTGGTCGGGGTCCACGCCGAAGAGGATGCGGTGGATCGGCTCGAATTCGAGCGCCTCGTCGTGGACGTTCACGAGCTCGACGAGCGCGTAGCGCGCGGGATGGGTTTCACGCTGTTCCTCGGGGAGGGTCTTTTTGAGCCGCTCCCAGCAGGCCTTGGCGGTGGCCAGCGAGTGGTTGCCGTCTCCCACCGCGATGAGCAGCGGCCGCTTGCCGGGGAAGCGCGCGCTGTAGTCGCCGAGCTTTTCCGCGAGCGCGCCGAACGCCTCGTCCACCCGCGCGGCCTCGGGGCCGGTGACCCGCCACCCGCAGATGCGTCCTCCCCCCTCCATGAGCTCGAAGTCGTAGAGCCGGGGCAGGCTTCCCGTCCGGGCGCGCAGCGGCTCGATGACGGTGCGGCCGGGGTCGTCGATCAGCACCATGATGTGTGGGCTTTCGAGCGGCGCGTCCTCCCGCACCCGGATGCGGGGGGGCAGGCGGCTTTCCACCGTGCCCTCAGTCGGCCGCACGAGCGACTGGCTGCCCGCGCCGTACTCGTATTCCTCGAGGTCGAGCTTGCCCACCAGCCCCTGCCGCACCTTGCCGGGGGCGAGGGTGCGCTGGAGGTAGACGTAGCTTTCGGGCAGGGTGCGGAAGAGCCCCTCGTCCAGATAGCGGCGCATCGCCGCGTTGATGTGCGGGATGCGCGCGCCGGCCTCCTTTTCGTCGAGGTAGACCTCCGGCAGAATCATGTCCAGCGTAGAGGGGGCGTCCCCCACCTCGCGGGCGACCCGCTCCCAGTATTCCGGCTCGGAGGTGTACTGGTCGCACGCCACGACGCTCCACCGCGTCATGTCCGCCTCCCGCGGAATCAGAATGTCCGCCGGGGAAAAGCCTGTTTTGTTCATCTGCATAACCGCCTTGTCGTTTGTTTTTGGGCCCGGCCCGCCGAACCAAATTCCCGGCGCGCCATAGTATGGGTTAGGCGCGGGTCTCCCGCGCGGTACATACGGGTGGTGTTGGGTTCATGCTATTTGTCTTTGTCACGGCGCTCGCCCTGAGCGCCGACGGGTTCGCCGCGGGCGCCTCCTTCGGCCTGCGCGGAGTCAAAATCGGCGCGGCCGCCAAAACCGCGATCGCGCTGCTCTCGACCGGCTTCGCCCTCGCCGCCGTGACGGCGGGCGGCGCGCTCGGGGCGTTCCTCCCCCCGAGCGCCGGGCGCTGGATCGGCGCGGGCATCCTGATCCTGCTCGGCGCGGGCGCGGCGGTCCGTTCCCTGCTGCCCGCGCGGGAGGCCTCCCGCGCCCCGGAAAAGCCGCCGCTGCAAAAGCGGTTCCACGCGCTGGGGCTGACGATCTTAGTCGTCCGGGAGCCGTCGGCGGGCGATCTCGACAACTCGGGCTCGATCGACCTGGGCGAGGCGCTGCTGCTCGGCTTCTCCCTCTCGGTCGACATGCTCGGCGCGGGCATCGGGCTCGCGCTGGCGGGCGCGGGCTCCCTCTGGCTGCCGCTGGCCGTCGGCGTGACGCAGACCGCCTGCCTTGCGCTCGGCGAGGCCGTGGGCAAACGGCTCTCCCGCCTGCCCGTCCCGAAACGGGCGCTGGGCGTCCTCTCGGGCCTGCTGCTCGCGGCGCTCGGCGCCGCGCGGCTTGTGGTGTAACCCCATGATACCACATTCCCATACGGATTTCCACAGCGGAAAGGCAAAAGGGGAGGCCCGCCGGTTTGGCGGGCCTCCCCTTTTTTGATGCGTTTTTATGCCGGGCCCGCCGCCTCGTCCAGCGGCAGGCTTTTGAAGCTCTCGACCGTCCGGGAGACGATCTGCTCCACCGGGATGCGTTCGATGCTCGACGCGCCGATGAACCCGACCGCGGAGGTCTGGCGGAAGACGGCGCGGGCGTCGTCGGGCGAGATGATCGCGCCGCCGTGGCAGAGGGGGATGATGCCGGGGTTCTCTTCGAGCCCGGCCCGCAGGATCGCCTCGGTCTTTTCCATCGATTCCTCGAGGGTGCCGTCCGACTGGAGCCCGATGTCCCCGCCCTGCGTCAGCCCCGCGTGGGAGACGAGCACGTCCGCGCCCGCCGCGGCGTAGCGCCGGGCGTCCTCGGGGCAGAAGACATAGGCGAGCGTCAGAAAGCCCATGTCGGCGGCCATGCGCATGGTGGCGATCTCCCGGTCGAGCCCGAGCCCGACGTGTTCCAGCTCGTAGCGCAGGCGGCCGTTCATCTTGCCGACGGTGGGATAGTTGATGACCCCCGAGTACCCGACGTCGGCCATCCGCTCGAGGAAGCGGCGCATGTCGCGGGTGGGGTCGACTCCGAAGATGCCGCCGATGACCGGCGCGCGGCGGACGGCGTTGATGATGAGTTCCTCCCCCATCTCGAGCACCATTGCGTTGGCGTCCCCGACCGGGAGGTTCCCCAGAATCGAGCTGTAACCGTTCATGCGGAAATGCCCCGAGTTATAGACGACGATCAGGTCGATGCCCGCGCGGTCGACGATCCGGCCGATCAGCCCGACGCCCGCGCCGCTCCCGATGATCGGGCGGCCCGCGGCGATCTCGGCGCGCAGGTTTTCGAGGATGGTGTCGCGGTTGATTTTCGTTCCTTGCATTGGTAAATCTCCTTACAGTTCCGGGACCGCGGCGGGGTCAGGCGTGCGCCTCTCCCCTGCGGACCGCGTCCCAGTCGATCATGCGGATGAGCTCCCGCACAAGCAGTTCGGCGAAGGCGGGGTCGTTGAGATGGCAGTCCTTTGTCATGACAGGGACCTGCGGGGGCATCTTCGCCTTGACCTCGCTGGTGAAGACTGCGTCGGTCTCCGGGTCGTAGAAGACGTTGCCCGCCTTGTCGATCTCGGAAAATCCCTGCGTGGGGATGACCAGCCGGGTGTTGCCCGCCGCGTCCCCGAGCCTGTGGACGAAGAGCTCGGCCAGCGCCCGCATGTCCCGCTTGTCGGCACGAATTTTGAGAAGGCTCGGATTGTGATAGTAGCGGACCTTGTCCGCCTGCTCGGGGCGCAGCTGCTCCTCCGGGCCGATGTTGATCATTTCGAGCGCGCCCGGCACCACAATGTAGGGGATGTTCGTCTCCACCCCGCCCCGCAGCCGCTCCGGGCCGATCGCGTAGGCGCCCCCGCCGACCTCGTCCGCGAGCTCGGTGGTCGTGATGTCGAGCACCCCCGCGAAAAACCGTTCGCGGATCATCTTCTCCATGATCTTTCCGCCCGAGACGCCCCGCGCGTGGAAGATCACGATTTCATACCCCATCTCCTCGAGCAGCTCCTTGCAGCGCTGGACACAGGGGGTGGTCACGCCGAACCCGGTGATGCCGATCGCCTTTTTCTTGTGGCGGGCGATCTTGGGCCCGTCGATCATCGCGCACATCACGGCGGCCGCCTGCCCGAGGATGTATTCGGTCAAAAAGTTGATGCTCTGGATGTCCGCCACCGAGTTGATGAGCAGGATGTCCTGGCCCTGCACGTAGGGCACCGTGTTGCCCGAGGCCATCGTGCCGACGATGATCTTCGGGATGCCCAGCGGCAGGTTCTGCATCGCGTAGCTCGCGATGGTGGTGCCCCCCGAGCCGCCCAGCGACATCATCCCGTCGAGGTTGCCCTCGCGGCAGAGCTTCTGGGTAATGCTCAAGAGCCCCTCCATCATGATTTTCGACGCCTCGAACCGGGAGAGGATGTTTTCCACCGAGGCAAACGAGCTGCCCGCGCTCTCTGCGACCTGGTCCTGCGTGAACTGGACCGGAAAGCTGCGCGCCGTGCGCTTGAGCCCGATGTCGATGATGCTCACCTGCGCGCCGCGCTCCTCGAGCTGCGCCTTGAGGTAGAGGGTCTCCTCCCCCTTGGTGTCGAGGGTGGAACAGATTACGATCTTTTTGTGTGCGTCCATCCGGTAAATTTCCGCCTTTCCCCAATATTTTCCGGGCCGCCCGGTCAGGCGGCCGGTCCTTCCGCGCCCTGTGCGCGGACCGCGCGCCGGTGTCGGCAGAGGTGGGACGCGACGACCAGCGCGATAAGCGCCAGGCCGACGAAGTCGAAGGCGAAATGCGGCCAGATGCAGCAGAAGGCGGCGGCCGCCGCGCCGATGCGTTCAGGCAGGATCAGCTTCTCCAGGAAGAAGTTTTCAAAGAAGATCACGCAGGCGAACGCAAAGACCATGACCATCAGGATGCTCCAGAAGAATTCCCACAGGGTGCCCATCAGCAGGATCTCCGGCCGGAAGATGAACATGAAGGGGATGGCGAAGCCGCAGACCGCCAGCCGCATGGAGATGAGGCTGGTTTTCATGAAGTCGCCCTTTGCGAGCCCCGAGGCCACGAGCGCGCCGATCGCGACGGGCGGCGTCACCGCGGAGAGCTCGCCGTAGTAGAAGACGAAGAAATGCGCCGCCAGCAGCGGGACTCCGAAGGCGGTCAGCGCGGGCGCGCCGAGCAGCGCCGCGAGGATATAGGCGGGCGCGGCGGGCATGCCCATGCCGAAGATGAGGCAGGTGATCGCGACGAAGAGCGCGAGCAGGAAGAGGTTGTCCCCCGCCAGCGTGATGACGAACTGCGAGATCTTGGAGGGCAGGCCGGTGGCGGTCAGGATCTGGACGACCACGCCCATGATCGCCATGACCACCGCGATCATCGCCATCGACTTGGAGCCGATCGCCAGCCCGTCGAGCGTCTTGCGGACGAACCCGCGGACGCAGCCGGCAAGCCCGCTCCCGCGCACCTGCTGGATCAGCCCGACGAGCAGCAGCGCGAGGATCGCGTAGAAGAGGGAGACCTGCGGGGAATACATCTTGACGAGGAAGACGACCAGAACGATGAGCGGGATGATGTAGATCACGAACTCCAGAAACGCCTTTTTAAAGTGCGGGAGCGCGTCGTCCTCGTTCTTTTTGTCCCCCAGCTTGATCGCCTTGATGTAGATGCTCAGCGAGATGCCGAAGTAGTAGAGCAGCGCGGGCGCCACGCCGATCAGCGCGATCTTGATGTAGGGGGTGCTCGTCCACGAGGCGATGATGAAGGCCGCCGCGTTCATGACGGGCGGCAGGATCGCGCCGCCGGTGGAGGCGGCCGCCTCGCACGCGCCCGCGAACTCGGGCGGGTAGCCGCGCTTCTTCATGAGCGGGATGGACACCGCGCCCGTCATCGAGATATTGGCGGCGACGCTGCCCGTCACCGAGCCGACCAGCCCGCTGCTGAGCACGGCGACCTGCGCCGCTCCCGAACGGACCTTGCCGCTCGCGGCCATGGCGACGTTCATGATCGCGTCGAGCGCGCCGAACGCCTGCATGAGCCCCGCGAAGATCGAAAAGAGCACGATCGTGTTGGCCGAGATGGTCCCCAGCATGCCGAACACGCCGGTAAAATTGGTGGTGGAATAGGTGATGACCCGGTCGAGGCTGAGTCCCCCGTGGTAGAGGAACCCGGGCATATAGGGGCCGAAATAGCCGTAGGCCAGCGCGATCAGCACGATGATGGGGATCGTTTTGCCCCAGGTGAGGTAGGTGCCGATCATCAGCACGGCGAGCAGGATGGCGCCCGAGAGCACCTTGCCCGGCGGGTTCTGCCCCATCGAGGTCTTGAAGGCCTCGTAGTTGGCGGCGATAAAGATGGTCACGCCCACGCTCGCCAGCGCGAGCGCGGCGAGCAGTGAATTTTCGACCGGGTGGCGCCTGTCGTCGAGCTTCATCTTCTGCAAAAAGACGATCACCAGCGCGAAGCAGATGTGGATCGCCACATGGATGTCCGAAAAGACCAGCAGCTTCTGCGCCGAGACGAAGTGGTAGACGCTCATCAGGATGGCCGTGACGGTGGTCAGCCGGTCGATCGTTCGGTTGCGCCGGCTGTAATCGCCGGGCAGGTTACGCTGTTGCATGGATGCCTCCTTTTTCCTTGCGGGCGGGCCTTCCGGCCCTCTTCCACAGCGCGGTACGAGCCCGCCCGCTCCGCCCCCCCGGCCGCCCGGCGGGGGCGGATTTGTTTTTCCAGTTGCCCGATTCA
>NZ_JANFZX010000032.1:0-30886 GCF_024461615.1 Anaerotruncus sp. DFI.9.16 | reverse complement strand
CTTCTTCCGCCGACTTCTTGGGCGCGCAAGAAGTCGGCCCGCCCGCCGGGGCGGGTCCCGGCAATCTATGCCGCCGCAGGCGGCTCCCCTAAAGCGCCCCAGAGGGGCGCGTAAAAGGCTCGCCGGGCGCAGCGCGGCAAATCAAAGGAACCTCTCAGCGGCTGAGCAGCCAGATGACCTCCGACTCGTGGCGTTTTGGGCGGTCCATGAGGTTGCGGATCGCCTCGTCGGGGCTGCGGCCCTCATAGAGCACCGCGTACACCTGCTCGATGATCGGCATCTCGACGCCCCGCTTGCGGGAGAGCTCGTAGGCGCATTTGGTGGCGGTATAGCCCTCGACGGTCATGCCGACCTCGTCGATCGCCTGCCGCGCGGTGCGGCCCTTGCCGATCAGGATGCCGGCGCGGCGGTTGCGGGAGTGCATCGAGGTGCAGGTGACGATCAGGTCGCCCATGCCGGAGAGCCCGGCGAACGTCTCGGTCGAGGCGCCCATCGCCACGCCGAGGCGGGCGATCTCGGTGAGCCCGCGGGTCATGAGGGCGGCCTTGGCGTTGTCGCCGAGCCCCAGCCCGTCGCAGGCGCCCGAGGCGAGCGCGATCACGTTTTTGAGCGCGCCGCCCAGCTCCACGCCGGTGACGTCGTCGTTGACATAGATGCGCAGGGTGGGGTTCATCAGCGTGTCCTGCACGAACTCCGCGGCGGCGCGGTTGCGGGAGGCGGCCACGACCGTCGTGGGCACGCCGCGCGCGACCTCCTCCGCGTGAGAGGGGCCGGAGATCATGACGACGCTGTTCTGCGGCAGTTCCTCCGCGATGACGACCGACAGCGACTTGAGCGACTCCTGCTCAAAGCCCTTGGCCACACAGGAGACGACCGCCTCGGGGGAGAGAATCCCCTTTACCGAGGCGCAGACGCCGCGTACGGCGAAGGAAGGGGTCGCGACAATGACCAGGTCGGCGTCCGAATGCGCGGGAAGCTGCCAGGTCATCGCGACCGATTCGGGAATGATCACGCCGGGCAGCAGCTTTTTATGCTCCCGCGCTGCGGAGAGGGTCTCGATCTCCTGCTGGAACGGGGAGTAGAGGGTGACCCGGTGCCCGCACTTGTCGCACAGGACGGCGAGCGCGGTCCCGAAGCCGCCCGCCCCGAGGATGAGGATGTTTGCCATGGCGGTTCCTCCTTATACACGTTGCGCGGGGCGGCCGGAAGGTCAGCCCTGCTTGTTTTTATCCTGTCCGAAACGGTATTCGGTGCCGTTCAGGAGGCGTTTGATGTTCTCGCGGTGCATAAACGCGCCCAGCCCGCTGAGCAGCAGCGCGAAGAGCAGGTCGAAGCCGAAGGGCCTGCCGGTGAAGTGGTCGACGGCCACCGTGAAGATGGGGAAAAGCACATAGCCGATGATCACGGTGAGGGAGACGATCTTGACGATGAAGACCACCGGGACGAGCAGCACCACCAGCAGCAGGAAGACCTTCCAGTTGAGCATGAGCACGACGCCCAAGCTGGTGAGCACCCCCTTGCCCCCCTTGAAGCCGAAGTAGAGGGGGAAGAGATGGCCGAGCAGCGCGAAGAAGCCCGCTATGTACCCGCCGTCGACGGCGGTGACCCCCAGCAGCAGGAAGATGATCCGGCCGAGGGCGACGGCCACCACCCCTTTCCCGAAGTCCCCGACGGCGGTCAGGGCGGCCATCTTCTTGCCGTAGTTGCGCAGGATGTTGGTCATGCCCGCGTTGCCGCTGCCGTGATTGCGCACGTCGTCCTGCGCGCCGATGCGGGAGACGATCACCGCGAAGCTCACGCTGCCGATCAGGTAGGCGGCCAGCGCGGCCGCGCCCGCGGCGATCCAGAAGCCGGGAGTAAACGTATTCATTCCATCACACCCTCATAGCGTTATTTGCCGGGTCATTTCTTGCCGTCGTCCCGCTCGCGCACCACGATGCGCACCGGAGTTCCCTCCATCCCGAAGGTGGAACGGATCTGGTTTTCGAGGTAGCGCTGGTAGGAGAAGTGGAAGAGCTCCTTGTCGTTGCAGAAGAAGACGAAGGTCGGCGGCCGGGTGGAGGCCTGTGTGCAGAAATAGATGCGCAGCCGCTTGCCCTTGTCGGTGGGGGGCTGCACCCGCGCCGTCGCGTAGGAGAGCATGTCGTTGAGCCGCCCGGTCGGGACGCGCATCGCGTTCTGGGCGTTGACGAAATTGATCAGCTCGTAGAGCTTGTCGATCCGCTGGCCCGTCTTGGCGGAGATGAAGATGAAGGGCACGTAGGACATGAAGGAGAAGTCGTTCTCGAGCTTTTTGCGGTACTCCTGCATCGTGCGGCCGTCCTTGTCGACGGCGTCCCACTTGTTGACCGCCACGATGCAGCCCTTGCCCTGCTCGTGCGCGTAGCCGGCAACCTTGCTGTCCTGCTCGGTGAAGCCGACCGTCGCGTCGAGCATGATGACGCACACGTCGCTGCGGTCGACCGCCATGTAGGCGCGCAACACGCTGTATCGCTCGATCTCCTCGTCGACCTTCGATTTGCGGCGGATGCCCGCCGTGTCGATGAAGACGTATTTGCCGAACTCGTTTTCCACGACCGTGTCGGTCGCGTCGCGGGTGGTGCCCGCCACGTCGGAGACGATCATCCGCTCCTCCCCGGCCACGCGGTTGATGAGGGAGGACTTGCCGACGTTCGGCTTGCCGATGACCGCCACGCGGACATATTCGGGATCGTAGGAGTCCTGCGCCTCGAAATCGATGTGCGAATAGCAGGCGTCGAGCAGGTCGCCGGTTCCGTGTCCGTGCACCGAGGACACCGCGATCGGGTCCCCGAGGCCGAGGTTGTAGAATTCATAGAACTCGGGCGGAGGCTCGCCGAGCCGGTCGGCCTTGTTGACCGCCAGCACCACCGGCTTGCCGCTCTTCTGGAGCATGACCGCCACGTCCTGGTCGTTCGCCGTCACGCCCGACTGGATATCCACCACGAGGATGATCACGTCGGCCGAATCGATCGCGAGCTGCGCCTGCCGGCGCATCTGCGAAAGGATCTGGTCGTCCGAATAGGGCTCAATGCCGCCGGTGTCCACCAGCATCACCGTTTTGCCGCGCCATTCGCACTCGTAATAGATGCGGTCGCGCGTCACGCCGGGCGTGTCCTGCACAATCGAGATGCGCGCGCCCGCCAGTTTATTGAAGAGGGTCGATTTCCCCACGTTGGGGCGGCCCACGATCGCAATCAGCGGTTTGGACATGCTATTCCTCCTTTGCCACGGAGACGCCCGCGCGGCCGGTCATGGCCGCGTAGAGCTCGTATCCGTCGTTGTCAACCGGCAGCACCGGCACGCCGAGCGCCTCTTCGAGCGCCTCGAGCGTCATGTCGTCCAGAAATTTGTCCCGCTCGTGCCGCAGCATCGCCGACGGCAGCAGCACCCGGTCCCCGAGCGCCTCCCCGCCGAGCTGTTCGGCGAGATCGACGCCTGTCACCAGCCCCGCGACGGTGATCTTTTCACCGAAAAAGCGGTTCTCGATCGCGCGCACCCGGATGTCGATGCCCGGGTAGCGGTCCATCACCCGCCGCGCCAGCGACGAGATGAGCGGGCAGGCCGCCTTGCCGGTGGCCACCGTGAAGGCGCCCTCCGCGGCCCCCTCCCCGTCGTCGTCCGAAAACGCGTCGGAAAACTCGTCCTCGAGCAGGGAGAGCAGGCCCACGCCGTTCTCGAGCTGCGCGAACTCGCCGTAGTAGCCCGCCTCCGGGATGGGGCGTCCCGCCAGCAGGAAAAACTCGTCGGACGGATAGGCCACCCGCTCGCCGTGCGCCTCCAGCATCCTTTGCTGGAACGCCTCGACGCGGTCGATCGTGTCGCCCGCCTCCGCCGCGGTGAAGGACCGCAGCTCCGCCAGACCCTCGCGGTATTTGGTCAGCCCCACCGGCACGCAGGCCACGCTCTGCACGCCCGGATATAGCTTGCCCAGATCGGCGAGCGTTTTTGCAAGCGCCTCCCCGTCGTTCCAGCCGGGGCAGAGCACGAGCTGGGTGTTGATGCGGATGCCCGCCTTCGCCAGCCGCTCGATGTAGCGCAGCGACCCGGCCGCGTTGGGGTTCTTCATCATCGCCACCCGCAGCGCGGGGTCGGTCGTGTGGACCGACACGTTCACGGGGGAGATGTGCATCTCTATGATACGGTCAATATCCGCATCCGTCAAGTTGGTGAGCGTGATATAGTTCCCGAAGAGGAAGGAAAGCCGGCTGTCGTCGTCCTTGAAGTAGAGGCTTTCGCGCATGCCGGGGGGCATCTGGTCGATGAAGCAGAAGACGCACTTGTTTTTGCAGGAGTGCTGTTTGTCCATCAGGTAGGTCTCGAAATCGAGGCCGATGTCGTCGTACTCCGCCTTTTTGATGCGCACCGAATAGGGCGCGCCTCCCCGCAGCAGCGAAAGCTCGAGCTGCCGGTCGGTCATGTAGAACCGGTAATCGAGCACGTCGTTGATGGGGCGGCCGCCGATCGTGAGCAGCGTGTCGCCCGGGCGGACGCCCGCGCGCGCGGCGTGGGATCCGGGGGCGACGGTTTGGATGAGAACTGGCATAGGGGCGCTCCTCCTTCGGGAAACAAGAAAAAAGAGGTGGAAAACTTCCACCTCCGTCGCACATCGCTTTCGGCTCTTACGCCTCGACCTTGATTACTTCCCTGTCTTTGTAGTAACCGCAGTTGGGGCAAACCTTATGGGGAGCCTTCAGCTCGCCGCAATGGGTGCATTTCGAGAATGCGGGAGCATCCAGTTTCCAAACGTTGGAACGCCTCTTGTTTTTGCGCGCTTTCGAGGATTTTCTCTTTGGTACTGCCATCTTGTGGCACCCCCTTCAATCTGTTATGTTACCGGTACCCGCGCCTGTGAGCCGGAGCAGGCGCCGCTTTTGTTACAAAGCTAGTCCTTCAGCAGTTCCCGCAGTTTGTCCAGCCTGGGGTCCCGCTCGGTTCGGTCGCAGCCGCATTCCCCCTCGTTGAGGTTTGCGCCGCATTTGGGACAGAGCCCCCTGCAGTCGTCGCCGCACAGGATCGAGGTGGGGAGTTCGAGGAGAATATCGGAGGTCGCGAGCTCCGCCAAATCGAGCTTGCCGTCCGGTATTACTATATACTCATCGTTGTCCTCACGGTTCAGGGATAAAACCACCGTGTGCGAGAATTCCTGATGCCCGGGCCTGGTGAGCGGCGTAAGACACCGGTCGCACACCGTCTCGAGCACGAAATCCACCGTATAGCCGACGTCCACGATTCCCGCGCGGTTGCGCGCGATGCCGGCGATCCTGACAGGCTGGTGGAACAGCCCGCTTCCCCACCGCCTGACGTCCCCGAGATCCAGCGCTGCGGAAAACTCCTGCGTCTCGCCCGGGTTGTCGAACAGTTTGGAGAGATCGACCTTCATGCGTCACACTCCGTTCGGTCGCGTTTTCGGGGTTCGCATCTGCGGATTTGGGCGCAGTGCCCCCGCAAATGTCACGAAGATTATTATAACCGTTCCATCCGCGAATGTCAAGGGTGCGCGGACAAATTACAGGGCAATTTCCATGGTCTTCAGATCCGTTGCGACCGCGGCGTCGAAATCGAGCAGGTCGAGGATGTCGCGGCGCAGGTCGACCCCCGGCGCGATCTCGCAGATTTCAAGCCCCTGCTCCCCCAGGCGGAAGACGCACCGCTCGGTGACATAGAGCACCCGCTGGCCGGAGCGGCGGGCGTTGAGCGCCGAAAAGCTCACGCTCTGCACCGCCTTGACAAACTTGCGCACCCGCCCTTCCCGCAGGATGCGCAGCTTCCCGTCCTCCACCGCGACCTCCAGGCCGCCCGCCGTGAAGTTGACGCAGAAGACGATCCGCCCGGTCGACTGGGTGATGTTCGCAAATCCCCCGATCCCCGCCAGACGGCCGGGGAGCCGGTGGGCGTTGACGCTGCCGTCGCTGCCGACCTCGAAGCCGCCCATGAAGCAGATGTCCAGCCCGCCGCCGTCGTAGAAGTCGAACTGCTGGGAGGTGTCGGTGATGACGTCCGCGCCGATCGTCGCGCCGAAGGCGAGCCCCGGCGCGGGCAGTCCGCCGATGCCGCCCGATTCGACGGTGAGGGTCAGGGAGCCCAGCAGCCCGCGCCGCGCCGCGGCCGGGCCGACCGTTTCGGGGATGCCGATGCCGATATTGACCACATCGCCCGCCCGCAGCTCCTTCGCGGCGCGTGCGCCGATGATCTCATGCGAGAGGTTCGCCGCCTGCTCCCCCCGCTTGCCCGACAGCCGCAGGCGGCCCATCCAGTAGTCCATATGGGTGGGCGGCACGTGGATGTCCCCCGAGAGGGATGGGTTGTAGTCGGTTTGGATGATCTGGTGCTGGTCGGGACAGACGACCACCGCGTCGACGAGCACCCCCGGCACGATGACGTTGCGCGGCCGGGTGAAGACGGGTGACAGGCTTTCGACCTGCACGATCACCCTGCCGCCGTTCGCCTTGGTCGCCTGCGCGAGCGAGAGGGCGTCGGCGGTGACGCACTCCTTGTCAAAGGTGATGTTGCCGTTGGGATCCGCGGCCGTGCCGCGGATAAACGCCACGTCGAATTTGGGCGCGCGGTAGAAGAGCAGTTCCTCCCCGTCCACCTCGACCAGCTTCACCCAGGTCTCCTTGGACCGCTCGTTGAGGCCGGGCCCTTCGAGCCTCGGGTCGACAAAAAGATTGAGCCCCACCCGGGTATACACCCCCGGCTGCCGTCCCGCCGCTGCGCGCTGTATCTGCGCCATCACGCCGAGCGGCATGTTGTACCCCTCGATTTTGTTCTCGCTGATCATCCGCAGCGCCGCCGGCATACTCATGAAATGCCCCGCCACGATGCTTTTGACCGCGCCCGCCGCGATATAGGGGTCGGCGCACAGCCGCTCGTCCCATCCGCCGAAGCCGGACGCGCAGTAGAGGGTCAGGCCGTTCGGGTGGCCGCTTTCGGCGTAGCGCGCGGCCAGCGCGTCCTGAAGGCGCGAGGGATTGGCCAGTGACAAAAATGCGTTGATGCCGATCGTGTCGCCGTCGCGCACGAGCGCGGCGGCCTCCTGCGGGGTCATGATCTGGAACATGGCGGGGCTCCCTTCCTGTTGTTACCGCTCCATTGTACCTGAACTGTAAAGAGGTTGCAACCTCTTTGTTTTTTCCGCCCATCGAGCGGAAGAGATTGCCGCGCTGCGCCCGGCGGGGCATTCTAAGGTTTACCGCTCAGTGAGCGGTGTAGCTTGCCGGTGGTCGACCGACGGCGGCCTTGGATTTGCCGCTCGGGGAGCGGCGGAGCTGCCGGATCCCGCCCCGGAGTGGGCTTAGATTTACCGCTCAGCGAGCGGTGTGGTTTGCCGGGTCCCGCCCCGGCGGTGGTTTGAGATTTTCCGCCCAGTGGGCGGAGGGACTTGTCGGTAGTCGACCGACAGCGGTCTTGGATTTGCCGCTCGGCGAGCGGCGGAGGTTGTCGGTAGTCGACCGACGGCTGTTTTGGATATTCCGCCCGGGGGACGGAGGGCCTGTCGGTAGTCGACCGACAGCGAGTTCCTTTCTTGCTTGCCCAAGAAAGGAACCAAAGAAGGGCACGAGGGCTGCGCCCCCTTGACCCCTGCGCCGCCTCCGGTCGGCCTGCGGCCAAAGTCGGCGGCGCCCTGCCACGGATGAACGAACAAGCCTACAGCATCCCGCCCGCCGCCGCGCCGCGGGCGCAATGCCTCTGCCCAAGAGTCTCCGGAGCAGTACCGAAAGTGCATTCGGGGAGGCACGGCCGCTTTTGCGTGGCGCGCAGCGCCCACGGGGAGGCGGAAAACCGGGCGGTACAGCCGCCCGCGCGCAGGGCGCGCGAACGCCCGGAACGGGCGTTGTTTTCCGCCGTGCGTCCTCGGCGAGCCATCCGGTGTGCGTTGTTGGGAGCGCCCGCAACCTGAATTGAGCCTTCAGCTGGTGTACCCGTGGGGAGCGGCGGCAGTTCGCGGGTCATGGCAAGGTACTCACGGGGGTTTCTCAAGGGGACTGGCGGAAGTCCCCTTGAGCGCCCTTCTTCCGCCGACTTCTTGGGCGCGCAAGAAGTCGGCCCGCCTGCCGGGGCGGGTCCCGGCAATCTCCGCCGCCGAAGGCGGCACATTTGGAGCGCCCCGGAGGGGCGCGAAAAAGGCCGTCCGTCCGCAGGGCGGAAAACCAAAACCGGCGCGCGGCGGAACGCGCTCGTGTTTCTTGCCGCTTGGAAAGCGGCAATTCCCGTCTAAGCACCGCCGGGTGCAGCGCGGCAAATCTAAAACCGCCGGGGCGGGACCCGGCAATCTATGCCGCCGAAGGCGGCTCCCCTTCAAAGCGCCCCAGAGGGGCGCGTAAAAGGCTAAAAGCGCCCTGGAGGGGCGCAAAAAAAGCCTCTGCCCGCAGAGCGGAAAATCAAAAAAGGAAAGGCCGCCCAAAAGGGCGGCCTTTTCAAAATCAATAGGAATTCCTCTCTTTGATCTCTCCGGTTTTAAAGGCGATAAGCAGCCATTTGAGGTCCTCGATGTTGCGCCGAAGCTCCTCGCCGATGTCGGTCTCGGCGATCTTGATGCGGGATTCCATCCGCTCGAACACCACCGAGGTGGAGACGATGTCCTTGTTGTTGCGGATGGCGTTTTCCCGTCCGGAGAAGGGCTCGTGGGAGGCGATGCGGATGCCCCAGGAGTTGTAGATCAGGGTGTAGCCCGCGATGCCGGTGGTCGGCTGGTAGGCGCGGCAGAAGCCGCCGTCGATGACGATCAGCCGCCCGCCCGCCTTGATGGGATTCTCCCCGTCCTTCGACTTGACCGGCACATGGCCGTTCACGATGTGGCAGTGGGGGCCCTCCAGGCCGAACTCCCGCAGGATGCGGATGCAGACGTCCGCGTCGTTGTAGTAGGAGTAATAGGGGTTTTTGCGCTCCACCCACGTCGTCTCATCGGGGACGAGCGCCCGCTCAAAGGTGGCGATATGGTCCCGCCCGAAGAGGGGGGAGTTGCGCCCACACCAGAGGAACCACAAAAAGTCCTTGCCCGACTGTTTTTCGGACGAGCCCTCGGGGGCGTAATAGCCCTGCCGGGCCAGCGCCTCCGCGTGGTCGAAAAAGGCCCGGCCCGCTAGCTTTTCGCAGCCGATGGAAAATTCCATGAAGGAGCTGTCGTCGTTCATCGGGATGCAGCCGTGATAGAGCAGGTTGCCGTTGTAGCATTTGTAAAGCCCGCCCTTGGTGTAGAGGAAGCGCGCGTGCCGCTGGAGCTTCTCGCTGCTGAGGAAGGCCGCCTTGAGCTGCGCCATGACCCGCTCCTCCTCGGGGGAGAGGGCGTAGGGGTTCGCGCGGTCGACGGTGGGAAGCTCGGTGTCCCGCAGAGGGTAGTCGGCCCCTCCGATCCGCACGGTGCGGTTCGCGTAGTCGATCTTGTCGAGCAGGAGCCGGTCGTCCATGCCGAATTCCGGGTTGCGTAAAATGATCTGCCCCTCGAGCTTGAAGAGGATGACCGCGATCGCCTTGTGCATCCGCGCGGCGAGCGCGGCGTCCTTGGCGTCGAAGGTGGCCGCGTCGACCGGCCCCTTGGGCAGGAAGCGCGAGACGTCCACGTCGCGGTAGACCTCGTTGGCGAAGAGCGCCAGCGGGCGCAGGCTGATGCCGTAGCCGGTCTCGATCACCTCGAGGTTGTTGTAGGTGATCGAGTTGTTGAGCACCGTCGCGATGCAGGTGCGGCTGCCGGTGGCCGCGCCCATCCAGAGCACGTCGTGGTTGCCCCACTGGATGTCCACCGAATGGTGCGCCATGAGGGAATCGAGGATGATGTCGGCGCGGGGGCCCCGGTCGAAGATGTCCCCCACAATGTGCAGGTGGTCTACGATCAGCGTCTTGATGACCCCGGACACCGCGATGATGAAATCCTCCGCGCGGCCGAGATGGATGATTGTCGAGAGGATGTTTTCATAGTAGTCCTTTTTGTTGTGCACCTCGTAGTTGGTGTTGAGCAGCTCGTCGATGATGTAGGCGTAGTCCGCGGGCAGCGCCTTGCGCACCTTGGACCGGGTGTATTTGGAGGTGACGAGCCGGCAGATCTCGATCAGCCGGTGAAGGGTGAGCTTATACCACTCCCCGATGTCCCCGACCGTCTCGTGGATCTCCCGCAGCTTCTCCTCGGGATAGTAGATCAGCGTGGCCAGCCGCGCGCGCTCCTCCCGCGTCATCGTGTTTTCAAAGAGGATGTCGCATTTTTCCCGCACCGCGCCCGACGCGCTGTTGAGGATATGTAAAAACGCCTCGTACTCCCCGTGTAGGTCGGACATGAAATGCTCGGTGCCCTTGGGCAGGTTGAGGATCGCCTGGAGATTGATGATCTCGCTGCTTGCCGCCCGCGTGTTCGGGTATTGCCTGGCAAGCAGCTGCAAATACCGCAGGTCGCTCACCCGTCCGCTCCCTTTGTCCATCTGTTTTCTCCTCCTTCCGGCCTTCCTGAAGGAAAGCCTGCCGTACACAACGACCGCCCGGATGGGGACGCCGTCCGCCCGAAGGGCAGGCGGCGGCAAAGAACCGTTGATACAGGCCGCCCGCCGCCCTGTGTGTAAAGGACTTTTGGCACGGCCTGCCGGTGACGCCGCGGCATACCCCGTTTCGGGACAGTGACCGCTCTGCGGCTATTATCCCATAAATCCCCGGCGTGTTCAATGCATTTTTTGGCAAAGGTTGATGCACGGAACCGACTTCGGGACCGGCGGGCACGGGCGGTGCCCCGCCTGAACCAAAAATTTCACGGCGCTTTTCAAAAGCGCCAAAAAGGAAAGCCGCCCTTGCGGGCGGCTTTTTTTCTTTTTCTCAGCTTTCGGAACTAGGCGGGGAGGTTCACCTTGACGAGGCAGCCCTTGACGGTGCCGTCCGCGGCGGTATACTCCATGGCGCAGACCATGGTGTCGGGGTTATAGCCGATGAGGTCGCTGAAGACGGTTTTGAGCACGAGCTCGCCCTTGCGGTTGACCAGGCAGATTTTGCCGTCCTTCTGGACGAAGGCGACATTTTTGCCGCTGATGAAGGGGGAGGCGTTTTCAAACTGCGCGTCGATGACGAACTGTCCGCGGTCGTTGGCAAAGCCCCACTTGCCCGAGGGGGTCAGGACGAGGTTGAGCTTTTCCCCGTCCGCGCCCGGCTGGACGTAGTGGTCGGTCGGGATGATGACGCGGCCCCGGCCGTCGACGATGCCGCTGTTAAAGGGGCCGTCGCCGCTTTCGAGGATGTAGTAGCCCTTGTCGAGCGAGCGGGAGGTCGAGAGGGTGCCGTCGTACCGCGCGGGGACGATCTCGTTTCCCTCCTTGTCCATGATGCCGAACTTGCCGTTGCGCTCGAAGCAGGCGTAGCCGTAATCCCCGAAGCCCATGATGTAGTCATAGGAGGGCTTGACGGCGGGCTCGCCGCTGTCAATGTCGGTGATGACGCCCCAGCGGTTGTCCTTGCAGACGCTCGCGCTGCTTTTATAGAGGGTGATGTCGTCCCACTCGGGCTTGACGACCACCTTGCCGCGGTCGTTGATGATGCCGCGCTTGCCGTTCTGGGTGACCACCGCGTAGGAGCCGGTGAAATAGCCGATCTCGTCGTAGACCGGGTCGGTCAGGAATTTGCCGTCGCTGTCCGCGAGGCCCCACGCGCCCTCGTAATCAAAGGCGATCAGGTCGCGGCCCCCCTCGTTGGTGCGGGGGCTGGAGACGACCTCCATCCCGTCGCAGGCGAAGTTGGCGATGGGGGAGTACTGCTGGTTATAAAAGCGCAGCATCCCGTCCTTATAGAGCACGAACCGTTTTTTGAGCGCCGTGAAGTCGTCCCCGCGCTCCATCGAAAAGCGGGTGACGCCCGTGCGGTCGATCATCTCGACGGCGTCGCCCTTCTGCACTCTGTAGAGGCCGCTCCCGTCGCTGCCGCTGGCGCACCACACGTCGTCGTATTCAAACGGCACGAGCACGGAGCCGTCGGCCGCGTCGATCGCGCCCGCCTTGCCGTCCTTTTTGAGCGGCACCATGCCGTCGATCGAGTTCCAGCCCTCGATGCCGAGCTCGTATTCCACGTTGGTCAGCAGCCTGCCGTTCCGGTTGGCGACGGCGTATTTGCCGCCCTGCCCCAGCGGGAAGAAGTCGGCGGTCTGGAACTGCCGGTAGCCGCCCCGGTTGAGCGGGTAGTAGAGGTCGTACTGCGCGGGGGTGAGCAGGTCGACCGAATAGCCGGCGTCGGAGGAGGCCGGTTCGGCGGGCAACTCGATCGCGCCGACCGTCGTCTGCGGGGGCTCGTCCGGCTCGGGCGCGTCGACGTAGGAGGCGTCCGCCTGCGGGGCGGGGTCCTCCCGGGTGTCCTCGTCCGCCGGGCCTGACGCCGGGGCGGACTCCTCCGCGGCGGAGGAAGCGCTCCCGCCGTTCTGCGCCTCGACGGGCGCGGCGGGCTGGCAGCCGGAGAGGGTCAGCAGCAGCGCCAGCAGCAATGCGGTCTTTTTCATATGACAGTCCCCTTTCTAGGGCGAATTCGCCGTCCGTGCGGGTTTCACAGGAACAGTGCGCAATTCCGGGCGTTTTCCTGCCCGCTCCCGCGATTTCCCAATTTCATTATAGCACCGCGCGTCCACAAAACATGGCGGAATTATGAACGAAGCCGCAAAAGATTCTTACGGCATTCTTACGGAAACGGGGCGTCATTCGTCCTTGTTCCAGCCCGCCCCGCCGATGCCGATGTCGTTGCCGAGCACCCCGGCGGGGCCGATGGCGTCCTGCCCGAACTTCTCGCGGATGCCGTCCATCGCGGCCTCGAGCCGCTCCCGCTTCTCCCGGCTCTCGTCGTCGGGCGGCGCGAAGAGGGACAGCTGCTCCCCCGCGCCGCCGGCGTCGGTGAGGCTCGCGCCGGTGATCGTGATCATGCGGATGGGCGCGCGCAGGTCCCACGCGTCGCGGATGATCGAAAGCGCCGCCTCGGCGATCTCCTTGCCCAGATGGGTGGGCGCGGGCAGCGCGCGCTGGCGGGAGATCGATTTGAAGCCGGGGTCGCGGATGAGCACCTGCACCGTCCGGCACTTGACCCCGTGCCGCCGCATCCGGGCGGACACCGAATCGCTGAGAGTCAGGACCGCGAGGCGGATGTCCTCCAGCCCCACGAGGTTGCGGCGGTAGGTCATGCCGTTGCCGACCGATTTGATTTCCCGCGCGTCGTCCGCCGCGCGCACGGGGCTCATGTCGAGCCCGTTGGCGTAGTCGTGGATCATCTCGCCCATCTTGCCCAGCCGCTTCGCGACGAGCGCGCGGTCGCAGGCGGCCAGCTGGCCGATCGTGCGCACCTGGAGCTGCGCGAGCGTCTCCTGCGCGGCCTTCCCCACGTAGAGCAGCGCGCCCACCGGCAGCGGCCAGACGATCCGGCGGAAGTTTTCGCGGGAGATGACGGTGGTGGCGTCGGGCTTTTTGTAGTCGCTGCCGAGCTTGGCGAACGCCTTGTTGAAGCTGACCCCCACCGACACGGTGAGCCCCAGCTCCTCCCGCACGGTCCGGCGGATCTCGTCGGCGATCTCCGGCCCCGTCCCGAAGAGGTTCTGGCTGCCCGTCACGTCAAGCCACGACTCGTCGATGCCGAACGGCTCGACCTGGTCGGTGTAGCGCTGGTAGATCTCGTTGACCAGCCGGGAGTATTTGACGTACTCCCCCCGGTGGGGCGGCACGAGGGTGAGGCCGGGGCATTTGCGCTTTGCCTGCCAGATCGTCTCGGCGGTGGCCACGCCGAATTTTTTGGCCCGCTCGTTTTTGGCGAGGATGATGCCGTGACGGCTTTCCGGGTCGCCGCACACCGCCATCGGCACCCTTTCCAGCTCGGGACGCAGGAGCGTCTCCACCGAGGCGTAAAAGGCGTTGCAGTCGCAGTGCAGGATCACGCGGTCCATGAAATCCCCTCCCGGCGTTTGTTCGTTCAAAGTGGTGGAAATCTTCGCGGTTTTGCGGTAAACTGATACGGACGGCATGGCGACCGCGCCGTTGAAATGAGGAAACGATCGTGAAAAAATACGGATTCCCGGCGCTGCTGTGGCTTCTGTTCGAGGCCGTCGCGGTGACCCTCTGGCTCACGCTCGGCAGCCGGTTCTACCTGTTCAATTTTACCTACATCGGCGCCTGCCTCGCGCTCGGCGTGTTTTTCTACGGCCGGCATGTCAAATACGCCCGCCGCCTGGTGCAGTTCGCCGTCGGCCTCTACATGCTGCTCTACCTCGGCGTCCTGCGCGGGGAAAACATGCAGATCGAAGGGTTCTGGTACTACCTTTTTTCCGGCGTGTTCGAGGCGGCGACCATCCACTACGCGGTCGCGAAAATCTTCGGGCCGCTCCTCTTCGGGCGGGGCTGGTGCGGGTACGCCTGCTGGACGGCGATGGTCCTGGACCTTTTGCCCTTCCGGGTCCCCCGGGGGCCCCGGAAAAAGCTAGGCTTTGTCCGGTACATCGTGTTCGCCGCCTCTCTCGTCTTTGTGGGCGGCCTCTTCCTGCTGGGCGCCGCCGGCAGGGACAAGATCCTGTTTTGGAGCTTTCTCGCCGGGAATCTCCTCTACTACGCGGCTGGCGCCGCGCTGGCGTTCGGCTTCCGGGACAACCGGGCGTTCTGCAAATATCTCTGCCCGATTACGGTTTTTTTGAAGCCGGCAAGTTATTTTTCCCTCCTGCGCGTCAAGAATGATACCAGCCGGTGCGTCTCCTGCGGCCGGTGCAGGAAGGTCTGCCCGATGGACGTGGATATGGTGGACAACTCCCGCGGGCGGAAAAACGGCACCGAGTGCATCCTCTGCTTCCAATGCATGGAGGAGTGTCCCCAAAAGGCGCTGCACGTCTGACCCGGCCGCGCGCCGCCCGCGCCTATTATAGCACACTTCCGCGGAATTTTTAATTCTACCGTTTTGGTGGAGGACGTTGACAAACCCGCCCGCCCGCAATATACTGTTAGCTATGGTATTCGGGCCTGTTTTCAAACGGGGCCCTGTAAAGGAGTTCTGATTGCATGAGCGAATGTACACACAACTGTGAGTCGTGCAGCGAAAACTGCGCCGAACGGCAGATGAAGCCGGAGGATTTCCTCGAGAAGCCCCACGAGCTGAGCAGCGTCCGCAAGGTGGTGGGCGTGGTCAGCGGCAAGGGCGGCGTGGGAAAATCCCTGGTCACCTCGATGCTGGCGGTGCTGCTCAACCGGCGCGGCCACCACACCGGCATCATGGACGCCGACGTGACCGGCCCGTCGATCCCCAAGGCGTTCGGCCTGCATGAAAAGGCGTCGGGCATGGGCGAGGCGATCCTGCCGGTGCGCACCAAGACGGGCGTCGACGTGATCTCGATCAACCTGCTGCTCGAGAACGAGAGCGACCCGGTCGTGTGGCGCGGCCCGGTGATCGCGGGGGTGGTCAAGCAGTTCTGGACCGACGTGATCTGGAACGACGTCGACTTCCTCTTCGTCGACATGCCGCCCGGAACGGGGGACGTGCCGCTGACCGTCTTCCAGTCGATCCCGCTCGACGGGATCGTCGTGGTGGCCTCCCCGCAGGAGCTGGTCGAGATGGTCGTCGAGAAGGCGGTCAAGATGGCCCGGCTCATGAACATCCCCATCCTGGGCATCGTGGAGAACATGAGCTATGTCGAGTGCCCCGACTGCGGCAGGCGGATCAACATCTTCGGCGAAAGCCACGTCGACGAGATCGCGGCCCGCTACGGGCTGCCCGTGCTCGCCAAGCTGCCGCTTGACCCCGCGCTGGCGTCCGTCTGCGACAAGGGCGTCGTGGAGCTGTTCGAGGGCGACTGGATGGATTCCGCCGCCGACGCGGTGGAGGCGCTGGGGAAACCCTCCTGAAAGCGTTCCCCCCAGTGAACTTTCGATTCCGGCGTGGCGCCGCCCGTGAGGGCAAATAAAAAGTTTCGCCGCCACTTGCCCTGCGGGCAAATGGTGTCCCCATTTGGGCCGTCGCTTCGCGACACCTTTTTAAAGGCGGCGGGTGAGAAAATGCCCGGCGTTCCGGAAGGAACGCCGGGCATTTTCGAGGGCGGAGCCCTTGACCCGGGCCCTCGGGCCCCGCTTTGGGAGCCTTTTCTTTGCTTCTTTCTTTTGCGATAGAAAAGAAAGAAGGCCCCTCCCGCAAATTTTTCGTCCGCCTCGTATGAAACGGATCGCGCATGGGAATTCTATGGATAGAATTTTGGCAAAGGAGATTTGACCATGCAGCAGAAAATTTTAAAGGGTTCCAAGACCGAAGCCAACCTGCTGGCGGCCTTCGCGGGCGAAAGCCAGGCGCGCAACAAATACACCTTCTTCGGGGCGAAGGCGAAGGAGGACGGTTTCCAGCAGATCGGGGACCTCTTCCTCGAGACGGCGAACAACGAGAAGGAGCACGCGGAAATCTGGTTCAAGATCCTGCATAACGGCATGCAGCCGACGACCGACAATCTACAGGCGGCGGCGGACGGCGAGCAGTACGAGTACGAGACGATGTACCCCACCTTTGCGAAGGAGGCACGCGAGGAGGGCTTCGACCGGATCGCGACGCTGTTCGAGCTGGTGGCGAAGATCGAGCAGGAGCACATGCAGCGGTTCCAGCACCTCAAGGGCAACGTGGACGGCAACACCGTCTTCCAGAAGCCGCAGAGCGTCACCTGGATCTGCCTCAACTGCGGGCACATCTATGAGGGCACCACGCCCCCGCCCAAATGCCCCGTCTGCGAAAAGCCGCAGGCGTGGTTCCAGGTCAAGGCGGAAAACTACTGAGCACTCAAAAAAAGGGGAACGGCCCGCGGGCCGTTCCCCTTTTTTATCTATCTGAAACTGCGCGCGCTGCACAGGGACCGTTGGTCTGTCCGCCCGCCGGACCGGTATTCCGACCATCCGGCGGGCTAACAGTGTATGAGGAGAAGAAAAGAAGGAAAAATCAAAAAAATCTGGTACCGGCTGTTATTTCGGTTGCATCCCGCCTTTCGTTTTGGAGTGTCTTCAGTATAGCGGGCAGATGTGAAACCCGTTTGAAGATTCTTTAACATTTATCGGGTCATTTCCTGTCCAAATCGTTACAAAAGTTTGAACCCCGCGCCGCCTCCCAAAAAAGCGCGCCCGTTTTTGTCGGATTTCACGGGATTTTACGCAGTTTTTACACGGCGCGGCTTGTGTTTTTACATGGGGAAGGTATTCTTATCGCGTACCTCAGGAACGGAACAACCAGTAAAGAAAGGTGAAAACAATGAAAAAGATTCTTGCGATTGCGCTTGCCTCCCTGATGATGTTCTCCGTGCTGGCGGGCTGCTCCTCCGCCCCCGCCGGCGAACCCGCCGCCCCGGACGCGGCGGCTCCCGCCTCCGGAACCCAGGCCTCCGAGGCCGCGCCGTCCGAGGCGCCCGCCTCCGACTTTGACGCCTCCAACCCGATCTCGGTCATCTCCCGCGAGCCCGGCTCCGGCACGCGCGGCGCCTTCATCGAGCTCTTCGGCATCGAGGAGAAGGGTGAGGACGGCACCAAGGTCGACCGCACCACCGAGGAGGCCACGATCGCCAACCAGACCAACGTGGTCATGACGACCGTCGCCGGCGATCCCTACGCGATCGGCTACATCTCGCTGGGCTCCCTCAACGACACCGTCAAGGCGGTGAAGATCGACGGCGCCGAAGCGACCGCCGCGAACGTCGCCTCCGGCGTCTACAAGGTCGCGCGCCCCTTCAACATCGCGGTCAAGGGGGAGGCGTCCGGCGTCACGAAGGACTTCCTGGACTTCATCATGAGCGCCGAGGGCCAGCAGATCATTGAGGACAACGGCTACATCAAGGCCGCCGCCGACGCGGCCGCCTATGCGGGCGGCAAGCCCGAGGGCAAGATCGTCGTGGCCGGCTCCTCCTCCGTCTCCCCGGTCATGGAGAAGCTCAAGGAGGCCTACACCGCGTTAAATCCCGCCGCCGTGATCGAGATCCAGACGAGCGATTCCACCTCCGGCATGACCGCCGCGATGGACGGCACCTGCGACATCGGCATGGCCTCCCGCGAGCTCAAGGACGAGGAGGCCGCGGCCCTCTCCGCGACCGTCATCGCCAACGACGGCATCGCGGTCGTGGTCGCCCCCGGCAACCCGGTCGGGGATCTCACCAGCGCGCAGGTAAAGGAGATCTTCACCGGCGCGGCGACCCAGTGGAGCGCGGTGGCCGGCTGAGCCGGTCCCCGCTTCCGATAGACCGCTTTCTTCCTTTTCATTTCTTTCCTCCGGAAAAGGGCGGATGGACATCCGCCCCTTTCCCATACCGGGGACCGGGCGGGCTTCCCGCCCGGCCGCCCTCCGCCAGACCGCCCCGCGCGGGCAGTAAAGGAGACTTCGCCGATGTCCGGTAAAATCAAGGAAAAAGGGATGGAAATCCTCTTTTTGGCCTGCGCGCTCGCGTCGATCGCGGCGGTGGCCGTGATCTGCCTCTTCCTCTTCATGGGCGGCATCCCGGCGATCGGGGAGATCGGCGCAGGGGAATTCCTGCTCGGGCGCAAGTGGGCCCCTCAGGACGTGCCCGCCTCCTTCGGCATCTTCCCGATGATCCTCGGGAGCGTCTATGTGACGGGCGGCGCGATCCTCCTCGGCGTGCCGGTCGGCATCCTGGCCGCCGTCTTTCTCGCGCGGTTCTGCCCCCGCCCCGCCTACCGGGTGCTGGGGCCCGCCGTCCAGCTGATGGCGGGCATCCCCTCGATCGTCTATGGCTTTTTCGGGATGGTGGTCATCGTCCCCTTCATCCGGGAGCATTTCCGAAGGCTCGGCGCGGTGAACGGCAGCAGCATCCTGGCCGCCTCGATCCTGCTGGGGATCATGATCCTGCCGACGGTCATCGGCGTGTCGGAATCGGCGCTGCGCGCCGTGCCGCAGAGCTACTACGAGGGCGCGCTCGCCCTGGGCGCGACCCATGAGCGCGCCGTCTTTTTCGCGGTGCTGCCCGCCGCCAAAAGCGGCATCCTCGCGGGGGTGGTGCTCGGCGTCGGCCGCGCCATCGGCGAGACGATGGCGGTCATCATGGTCGCCGGCAACCAGCCGCGGATGCCGGCGGGCCTCTTCAAGGGGGTGCGCACCCTGACGGCCAACATCGTCATGGAGATGGGCTATGCCTCGGGGCTCCACCGGGAGGCGCTCATCGCCACCGGCGTCGTGCTCTTCGTCTTTATCCTGCTCATCAACCTCTGCTTTTCGCTGCTCAAAAGGAGGATGAACTGATGCGCGACATCCACGGCCTCCCCGCCGTCAACCGCGTGAGTCTCCGCCAGCGGGCCCGGTCCTACCTGCGCCGACCCCTCTCGCTGTTGCTCTTCCTGCTGGTCGGGCTCGCGGCGCTGCTGACGGCCGCAACGCTGCTCTTCATCATCGGGTACATCCTCGTCAGGGGGGCGCCCCACATCACCCCCTCCCTCTTTGAGCTGACCTACAACTCGGTCAACGTCTCCCTCTTCCCGGCGGTCGTCACGACGGTGATGATGACCCTTCTCTCGCTGCTCATCGCCGCGCCGCTGGGCATCTTTACGGCGATCTACCTCGTCGAATACGCCCGCCGCGGCAACCGGCTCGTCGGGCTGGTGCGGATCACCTCCGAAACGCTCAGCGGCATCCCCTCGATCGTCTACGGGCTCTTCGGGATGCTCTTCTTCGTCACCGCGCTGCACTGGGGCTTTTCGCTCCTTTCGGGCGCGTGCACGCTGGCGATCATGATCCTCCCGCTCATCATGCGCACCACCGAGGAGGCCCTCAAATCGGTGCCCGACTCCTTCCGCGAGGCGAGCTTCGGTCTCGGCGCGGGCAGGCTGCGCACCGTCTTCAAGGCGGTGCTGCCCTCGGCGGTGCCGGGGATTCTGGCAGGGGTGATCCTCGCCATCGGCAGGATCGTCGGCGAGACGGCGGCGCTTATCTATACGGCGGGCACCGTCGCGCAGATCCCGGGCGGGAAGGATGCGCTCTTCCTGTCGGGGCGGACGCTCGCCATCCACATGTACGTGCTCTCGAGCGAGGGGCTCCACACCAACGAGGCATACGCGACGGCTGTCGTGCTGCTGGTCACGGTGCTGCTCATCAACACCCTCTCGGCGGTGGTCGCCAGGCGGCTTACGAAAGGCTAGGGAACAGGATGAAGGACAAATTTCAAATCGAGGGCCTCGACCTCTTTTACGGCGACTTCCAGGCGCTCAAAAACGTGGAGCTTTCGCTCGGGGAACGGGCGATCACCGCGTTCATCGGCCCGTCGGGCTGCGGCAAGTCGACCCTGCTCAAATCCCTCAACCGGATGAACGACCTCGTGGAGGGCTGCCGCATCACCGGGCGGGTGCTGCTCGACGGGGAGGACGTCTACGGGGACATGGACGTGAACCTGCTGCGCAGGCGGGTGGGGATGGTTTTCCAGAAGCCCAATCCCTTTCCGATGAGCGTCTACGACAACATCGCCTACGGGCCGCGCACCCACGGCGTCCGTTCCCGCGCGCGGCTCGACGAGATCGTGGAGAAATCCCTGCGGGACGCGGCAATCTGGGAGGAAGTGAAGGACCGGCTCAAAAAGCCGGCGCTCGGGCTGTCGGGCGGGCAGCAGCAGCGGCTGTGCATCGCCCGCGCGCTGGCGGTCGAGCCGGAGGTGCTCTTGATGGACGAACCCACCAGCGCCCTCGACCCGATTTCCACTTCCAAGATCGAGGACCTTGTGTTAGAATTGAAAAAGAATTACACGATCATCATCGTCACCCACAACATGCAGCAGGCCACCCGCATTTCGGACGAGACGGCGTTTTTTCTGCTGGGCGAGGTGGTCGAGTTCGGCGCGACCGAAGACCTCTTCTCGATGCCGAAGGACAAGCGCACCGAGGACTATATCACGGGGAGGTTCGGATAGATGAGGAACCGGTTTGACCAGGAGCTCTCCGCGCTCAACAACGAGCTGATCGAGATGGGCGCGCTCATCGAGCGGGCGATCAACGACGCCTCCCGCGCGCTGCTCGAAAAGGACCCCGCGCTCGCCCGGCAGGCGATCGGGCAGGGCGCGCGGGTGGACGAGAAGGAAAAGCAGATCGAGCGCCGCTGCCTGCGGCTGCTGCTCCAGCAGCAGCCGGTCGCGGCCGACCTGCGGATGATCTCCACCGCGCTCAAGATGATCACCGACATGGAGCGGATCGGCGACCAGGCGGAGGACATCTCCGAGATCGCGCTCCGCCTGATCGACGACGGCTGCGCCGGCTCGCTCGAGCACATCCCGCAGATGGCGTGGGCGACCGTCCGCATGGTCACGGGGGCGGTCGACGCGTTCGTGGCGCGCGACCTCGACCGGGCGCGGGCGGTCATCGCCTGCGACGACATCGTCGACGACCTCTTCAACCAGGTGCGGGACGATATCGTCCGCCTCATCCGGGAGGACGGCGCGGACGGGGAAGAGGCGATCGACCTGGTGATGGTCGCCAAATACTTCGAGCGGATCGGCGATCATGCGACCAACATCGCCGAGTGGGTGGCCTTTTCGATCACCGGCGAACACGGCAACGAGCGGGTCATCTGACCCGGAAACGGAGGGGACTTGAATGGCCGCGAGGGTCTATCTGGTGGAGGACGACGAGAGCATCCGCGAGCTGGTGCTCTACGCGCTGGCGAGCAGCGGCTATGAGGCGCGCGGCTTCGAGCGCGCCGACGCGTTCTGGGAGGCGTGCGACGCGCTTGCGCCTTCCCTCGTGCTGCTCGACATCATGCTGCCGGGGGACGACGGGCTGGCCATCCTGCGCCGCATGAAGGAATCGGTGCGCACGGCGGACATCCCCGTCATCATGCTGACCGCGCGCGCCACCGAATACGACAAGGTGAAGGGCCTCGACGCGGGCGCCGACGACTACGTCACCAAGCCCTTCGGGGTCATGGAGCTGCTCTCCCGCGTGCGCGCGGTGCTGCGTCGGGCGGGCCCCGGCGAGGAGCCCGCGCCGCTCCTTTACGGGGAGGTCTCCCTCGACCCGGGCAGGCGCGCCGTCACGGCCGCCGGGGAGCCGGTCGCCCTCACCTACAAGGAGTTCGAGCTGCTCGCCTTCCTGCTCAAAAACCAGGGCCTCGTGCTCACCCGCGAAAGGATCATGGAACGGGTGTGGGGCTTCGACTACGAGGGGGAGAGCCGCACCGTCGACATGCACATCAAATCGCTCCGCCACAAGCTGGGCGCCTGCGGGGAGATCATCCGCACGGTGCGGGGCGTGGGCTACAAGATTGGGGAATAGGCGCGCGGCGCCAAAAGGAGACCAAGATGAAACGGAACGTATATTGGAGCCTGTGCGCCGCGGCGATCGGCATGGCGCTGCTCACGGCGGCGCTGACCCTCTGGTCGGCCCACGGACTGCTCGTGAGGCAGGTGCAGCAGGAGCTGCGCGACGAACACAAGCTGATCGCCCGGTCGGTCGCCTACACGGGGGAGGAGAGGCTGGACTACCTCTCCAGCCTGGACATCCGGTTCGACAGCTTCCGCGTCACCCTCATCACCCCGGAGGGCGGGGTGCTCTTCGACTCGGACAACGACCGCGCGGGCATGGAGAACCATCTCGACCGCCCCGAGGTGCGGGAGGCGCTCAGCGTGGGCAGCGGCGAGGACATCCGCCGCTCCGAGACGATGGGGCTCGACACCTGCTACTACGCGGCCGCCCTGCCCGACGGCAGCGTCCTGCGCGTCTCCAAGCAGACCCGCAGCATCGGCGCGGTCTTCGCGGGGGTGATCCCGCTTATGGCGGGCATCGTGCTCGTCACCCTGCTGCTGAGCATGCTGCTGGCCTCCCGCCTGACCCGGCGGCTGGTGCGGCCAGTGGAGGCGCTGGCGGAGGACCTCGAAAACACCGACAGCCTGCGCGGCTATGAGGAGCTCGAGCCCTTCTACCGGAAGCTGCGCGAAAAGAACCGCCTGATCGGCGAGCAGATGGAGCGGCTACGCGCCGAGCGCGACACGATCAAAACGATCACCTCCAACATGAAGGAGGGGCTGCTCCTGCTCGGCCGGGAGAAGGAGGTCCTCTCGGTCAACGCGGCGGCCCTCTCCCTGCTGGGAAGCCCGGCGGGGGAATACGAGGGGAAAAACGTCCTCGTCGTCACCCGCGACGCCGAGCTGGGCGCGTGCATCGAGCGCGCGGCCGGCGGCGAAGGCGCCGACGTGGTCCTCGAACGGGACGGGCGCGCCTGCCACGCCTTCGCCAGCCCCGTGCGGGAGGACGGCGGGCAGGTCGCGGGCACGATCGTCCTGCTGCTCGACGTCACCGAGCAGCAGCGGGCGGAGCAGGTGCGCCGCGAGTTCACCGCCAACGTCTCCCACGAGCTCAAAACCCCGCTCACCTCGATCTCCGGCTTTGCCGAGATGCTCCAAAACGGCATGGCCTCCGGGGAGGAGGACGTCAAGCGGTTCGCCGGGCGGATCTACAGCGAGGCCCGCAGGCTGATCGCGCTGACCGACGACATCATCCGCCTCTCCCGCATCGAGCAGTCGGGCGCCGTCGAGGACGAGCCGGTCGAGCTGCGCGCCCTCTGCGAGGGGGCGGCCGAGGCGCTGCGCTTTCCCGCGGAGCAGAAGCAGGTGGCGATCGCCGTCTCGGGCGATCTCGTCACGGTGCGGGGCAGCCGGCAGATGCTCGACGAGCTCGTCTGCAACCTTGCGGACAACGCCGTCAAATATAACCGCCCGGGCGGCCGCGTCGACCTGACCGTCCGCCGCGAGGGGGACTGGGCCGCCGTCACGGTGGCGGACACCGGCATCGGCATCCCGCGCGAGCACCAGGCGCGCATCTTCGAGCGGTTTTACCGCGTGGACAAGTCCCGCTCCAAGCAGACGGGCGGCACCGGGCTGGGCCTTTCGATCGTCAAGCATATCGTCGAGCGCCACGGCGGCTCGATCTCGCTCGAATCCGCGCCCGGCGCCGGTACCTCCGTCACCGTGCGCCTGCCTTTCTCAGGGGGCTTTGAAAAGCCCCCTGAAACCCGAAACTTTTGATTCAGGCAGTGCGTCCGGCGCACCCGCGAACCGCCGCCCGTGGAATAGCTTCCCAACTCAAAAGTTTCAAAAGCTGCGGGGCCGCGGGGCAGGGCCCCGCGCCGCGCCCGCAGGCGCGGAATCCCCATCCTTCAGGCGTATTTTTCAGTTCTTTTTTACAAGAGAAAAAGGAACATCGGAAAGGGGGCCGCTTCCCGGCTGGGAAGCGGCCCCCTTGGCGTCCTCTTTTTTACCCCAGCATCCCGAGGAAGCGGCTGGGCTTGGATGGGTAGTTGTTCATCCCGCAGCGCGACCAGGTGAGGAAGAGCTTTTTCCTCGCGCGGGTGATCGAGACGTAGAAGACCCGCTTCTCCTCCTCCAGCTCGCCCGACCTGGCCGCCTGGAAGGTGGGGAAGACCCCCTCCTGCAAGACGGGCAGGAAGACGTAATCGAACTCGCACCCCTTGGATTGGTGGGCGGTGATGACCGCGACCTTGTTGGCGGAGCGGCTCATGCGGTCGAGCTCGCTCGACGAGAGGGCGGAGAGCTCGAGCAGGGCGGAGAGCTGCCGCGCGGGCGGCAGGGCGGGATCGCAGAAGTCGTCCGCGAAGTCGAGGAAGAGCTGCAAATTCGCGCGTTTCTCGGGCGCGCCGTCATAGAGCTCCCACACCCCGAACCGGTCGAGCAGCATCCGCGCGGCGGCGGGCCCGCCGAGCCCCTCCGCCTCCCGGCGGGCGGTCTCCACGAGGGAGGCCGCGCCCGCGAGACGGGGCAGGTATTTCGCGTAGAAGGCGCGCCGCGCCTCCTGCCCCGGCAGGAGGTATCCCTTTACAAGCGCGCGGAGCACGTCGGCGGTGGCGAGGATGTCGTCCATCGCGTTGTGGGTGGGGTCGTTTGCCGCGCCGAGCGCCGCCGCCACGGTCAGGAGCTTGTGGTTTTCGAGGTTTTTGAGGTAGCGGCGGGAGAGGTCGAGGGTGTCGTACCAGACGTTGCCGAACTCCCCCGGCGCACCGCTGCGCACGAGGTTCCGACGGGTGATCGCAACGTCGAAGGCGACGTTGTGCCCGACGATCACACACCCCCCGCAGAACCGGAGGAAATCCCCCAGCGCCTTCGCGGGGTCCTCCCCGCGCTCCGCGAGGAAGCCGTCGGTAAAGCCGTGGACCTTTTCGGAGTCCCCGACCGGCCCCGACGGCCGCAGAAACCGCTCGAACCGCTCGGAGACATTCCCGGCGGGGTCGAGGCGCACGGCGGCCATCTGCACGATCTCGTCGGAATAGACGTCGGTGCCGGTGGATTCCACGTCGTAGACGACGACGCGGCCATCCGCGAGCGCGTCGAGCAGCGGGGAAAAGAAGTCGCCGGTATTTCTGGTGCGCGGGTCGAAAAAGTCGGCGAGCGCGGCCCCTCCGCCCTCGCGGTAGTTGGCGGCGACCGCGCCCACCGTCGCGGGGCCGACCCCCTTGACCAGCCGCTTGAGCACGCGGGCAAGCGCCTCCCCGTCCCGGGGATTCGCGGCGACGGAGACGCAGGCGAGCGCGTCCTTCACCTCGGCGCGCTTGAGCAGCCGCAGCTCGTCCGCGAGCATGAACCGCACGGGCGGCAGGCTGTCGTCGAGGCGGCTGGCGCGCAGGATGCCGCACACGTCGGCGCAGACCTTGTTGGTGCGGGTGATGATCGCGGCGCGGGAAAAGTCGGTGAGCCCGAGGGAGGCGATCTGCCCGTAGATCCAGTGGATTTCGTCGGCCGGGGTGTCGAAGGAGCGGACGACCACGTCGCCGCCGAATTCCACATGCCCCCCGCCGCCCGGCCCCCGCCCGAAGGCGTTCGCGAGAAAGGCGTTCCCGGCGGCGAGCAGGCCGGGGCTGCTGCGGTAGTTGACGGTGAATTCAATCACGCGCGGATGGAATTCCTCGGTAAAGCGCGCGATGAGCGCGCCGGGGTCGGAGCCGCGCCACTGGTAGATCGTCTGGTTGAAGTCGCCGCAGAGGAGCACCCGGGCGTTCCCGCAGAGCCCGGAGAGAAGCCCGTATTCCGCGAGGCTCACGTCCTGCACCTCGTCGACGTGGACAAAGCGGAACCGCTCCCGCCAGAGGGCGGAGGCGCGCGGGTCGGCGAGCAGGGCAAAGGCGCGGATGAGCAGGTCGGAGAAGTCGAGCAGGCCGCTCGACAGGAGCTTCAGGTTGTAGAGGCGCACGACCGACGCGCCGTATTTGACGAGGAAGCGGTGGAATTTGGGGTCGAACCGGCGGTCGGGGCCGACGCACACCCGCTCGACCTCCTCCCGCCGGTGGACAAACGCCCACGCCGCGGCGGCGGAGCAGTCCTCCTGCGGGCGGGCGAGCCAGCAGTCCTTGACCAGCCCGGTGAAATCCTGCAAAACCCGCAGCGCCTGGTCGCCCGGCTCGCGCCCCACCACCTCGAAGACGACCTCCCGGAGGATCTCCCGCGCGTCGTCGGCGTCGCAGACGGAAAAGTCCGGCCCCACGTCGGTGAAAACGCCGGGGGTCTCCCGCAGCAGCCACGCGCAGAAGGCGTGGACCGTCTTGACCGTCACGCCGCGCGCCGCCTCCCCCGCCATCCGCTCCACCCGCTCGGTCATCTCGCGGCAGGCGCGGTTGGTGAAGGTGAGGCAGAGAATCTCCTCCGGTTTTGCCAGCCCACCGGAGAGCAGGTTCGCCACCCGGCAGGCAAGCGTGTTCGTCTTGCCGGTGCCCGCGCCCGCGAGCACCAGCAGGTTGTCCGTGAAGGTTTCGGCGGCGATCCGCTGCTCGTCGTTGAGCGTGAACGCCGGCGCTGTGACCGCGGGCATCATAGGCCCCCCTCCGAAAGAAATGCGAGCCCGCCGCAAAAGCATCGCGGCAGGCCCCGTTCTTTTTTTTCTTGAAAAAAAGAACCAAAAAAATCGCTTCTCAGGATCAAGTGTCCTGCGCCCTGCGGGGCGCGCATCAGGGCTCCGCCCCGACATCCCGCCGCCTTTAAAAAGGTGTCGCGAAGCGACGGCCCGAATGGGGACACCATTTGCCCGCAGGGCAAGTGGCGGCGAAAATTTTTGTCTGGTGAGTTCATTGTCTCACGGGACGCGCGCGCGGAGTGGAAAGCGCCACGCCTGCATCAAAAGTTTTGAGGGGTCCAGGGGAACTTTTTCAAAAGTTCCCCTGGTCTCTAAAGGTGATCGAACCGGTTTCCGGGTCCATCGCGTCGACGATGGCGAGCGATTCTACCCGCACGCCCCGTCCCCGGATGAGCTCGCCGCCCTCCTGGAAGCCCTTTTCGATCACGATGCCCGCGCCCACAAGCGTCGCGCCCGAATCCTCGACGAGCTGGCAAAGCCCGTTGAGCGCACTGCCCTTGGCGAGGAAGTCGTCGATGAGCAGGACGCGGTCCTCGGGGGAGAGGAACTTTTTGGAGACGATGATGTCGTAAACCCGCCCGTGGGTGAAGGACTCCACACGGGTGGTGTAGACCTCGCCGTCGATGTTTTTCGACTGGCTCTTCTTGGCGAAGACCACCGGCACGCCGAACTGTTCGGCGGTCAGGCAGGCGATGCCGATTCCGGACGCCTCGATGGTCAGAATCTTGGTGACGCCGCAGCCGGCAAAGCGGCGCTTGAACTCCTTGCCGATCTCGGCAAAAAGGGCCACGTCCATCTGGTGGTTGAGGAAGTTGTCCACCTTGAGGACGTTGCCGGCCTTGACGTGGCCGTCTTTGAGGATGCGCTGTTTCAGCAGTTCCATAGCGGGTTCCCTCCTAAATTCGACACGGTTCGTTGTCAACAGTTTAGCGCATCCCGCCGATTTGTTCAATGGGGAAAGCCAAATTTATGGCTTTCCTTTTTTCTTGCCCGCGAGGCGGAGAACGAGGTAGGGCTCCGCGTCGAGCGCGTCGCACAACGCGAAAAACTCGTTCATGTGATACTGGCCCATGAGCAGCCCGTGTTCCAGCCGCCAAATGTTGGATTCCGAGACGCCGCTCTTGAACGCGAGGTCCCAAATGCTCATCCCCCGCGCTTCCCGCAACCCCCGCATGAGAAACCCAACGCACTTAAAATTCGGCTTCTGGTATTTCACGCCTGTCACCTCCAAATACTATTTTGATTCATAGAGAATCAAAAGTCAATGATTCGATATGAATCACATAAGATTTTTTTGAGGTGATAGTGTGTACTTCAGAAGAATCAAGGACTTAAGAGAAGACGGCGATATCGGACAAAAGGAAATAGCGGCTTTTTTGGAAATCCCTCGAAGTACGTACTCAGGGTATGAAAATGGGCACAGAAGAATTCCAGCGGAGATTTTGGTGAAGCTCGCGGAGTTCTACAACGTGAGCGTCGACTATCTGCTGGAAGTGAGCGACAAGAAGGAGCGGGAATAGGCCGCAAAAATTTTCCTTGCCATTTACCCTGTTAAAGTGTAAAATATGGGATATCCCTTTTCGCACGACTTTTGAAAGAAGGAGGAGCATCATGAACGACCAGATCAAGCAGATTGCCCAACGCATCCGCGAGCTGCGCGAGATCCTCGACGTAGACGCGGCCGACCTTGCAAAGCAGGTGAACGTATCGGTAGCGGAGTACAACCAGTACGAGAACGCCGAATCCGACATTCCGATAGGAGCGATCTACGCGGTAGCGGCGGCGCTGAACGTCGACCCCACGGTGCTCCTGACCGGGGACGCCCCCCGCATGAGCGACTACACCATCGTCCGCCAGGGGCGGGGCGTGTCGGTGGAGCGGTACAAGGGCTACAAATTCAGTTCCCTCGCCTTCAACTATATCGGCCGCCAGTTCGACCCGATGGTGGTCGATCTGGAGCCGATGGAAAATCCCCCCGAGCTCGTCGTGCACGGCGGGCAGGAGTTCAACTACGTCTTAAAAGGCACCGTACAGCTGGTAATCGGTTCCCGGGAATTTCTTCTCGAGGCCGGCGACAGCGCGTTCTTCAACCCGATGACGCCGCACGGACAGCGCGCCGTGGGCGGTCCGGTAAAATTCCTGACCATCATCAACGAATGAACGCGGACCAGAGAATTTAAGAAAGCGGTGCAAAAAAACATGATCGAAAAATTTTTACCCCGTACCGGGTTTGACTCGTACGAGGATTTCAAGGCGAACTACCGTCTCAACGTGCCCGGGGATTTCAACTTTGCCTATGATGTGATCGACGAGTGGGCCAAAGACCCCGAAAAGCCCGCGCTCGTCTGGGTGAACGACGGCCGCGACGAGCGGCGCTACACCTTCAAGGACCTCTCGGAGTATTCCTGCCGCATGGCGAATTTCTTCACCCATTACGGCGTGAAAAAGGGCGATTTCGTCCTGCTCGTGCTCAAACAGCGGGTGGAGGCGTGGGTTTGTATGCTGGCGCTCCACCGCATCGGCGCAGTGGTCATCCCGGCCACCTTCCAGCTCATGCCGCACGACATTGAATACCGCTGCAACAAGGCGGGCGTCAAGATGATCTGCACGGTGGACGACGACGAGCTGCTCCGCAACATCGCGCAGGTGCGTCCCGCCTGCAAAACCCTCGAACAGGTGGCGGTGGTCGGGGCGCATGTCCCGGCGGGCTGCATCGACCTGCGCGCCGAGGCGGCGGCGTATCCCTCCGTTTTTCCGCGTCCCACGGGGGCGGCGGCCACCGACGTCCACGACCTCATGCTCGGGTATTTCACCTCCGGCACCACCGGGATGCCCAAGCTCATCGTCCACAACTACGCCTATCCGCTCGGGCACATCACCACCGCCAACTACTGGCACCAGGTGGAGGAGGGCGGGCTGCATTTCGTGTCGGCCGATTCGGGCTGGGCGAAATTCGGCTGGGGCAAGATTTACGGCCAGTGGATCTGCGGCGCGGTGATCGTGGCATACGACACCGAGGGCAAATTTGACCCCAGGCATATGCTTGAGACGGTCGAGCACCTGCGGCCGACGACCTTCTGCGCGCCGCCTACCGTCTACCGCTTCCTCATCAAGGAGGACCTCTCGAAATACGATCTCTCCTCCCTCAAAAAATGCACGATCGCGGGCGAGCCGCTCAATCCCGAGGTCTTCAACCGCTGGAAGGAGGCGACCGGGCTGGAGCTCACCGAGGGCTTCGGCCAGTCGGAGACGACGGTTATCATCGCGAACTTCCCGTGGTTTCCGATCAAGCCCGGCTCGACCGGCAAGTTTTCGCCCCTCTACGACCTCGACATCGTCGACGAGGACGGCAACTCCTGCGAGGACGGCATCGTCGGCACGATCGTCGTCAAAAACCTCGACAAATTCCGCCCGGCGGGCCTGCTCGTCGAATACCGCGACGACCCCGCCGCCAACGAGGACGCCTTCTTTGACAACATGTATTCCACCGGCGACACCGCCTGGCGGGACAGCGACGGCTATATCTGGTTTGTCGGCCGCAACGACGACGTGATCAAGTGCTCGGGCTACCGCATCGGTCCCTTCGAGGTCGAATCGGCGCTCATGACCCATCCGTCGGTGCTCGAGTGCGCCGTCACCGCCGCGCCCGACCCCGTGCGCGGGCAGGTCGTCAAGGCCACCATTGTGCTCGCAAAGGGCTACGAACCCTCCGACGCGCTCAAAAAGGAGCTCCAGAACCACGTCAAAAAGGAGACCGCCCCCTATAAATATCCGCGCATCGTCGAGTTCGTGAGCGAGCTGCCCAAAACCACCTCCGGCAAGATCAAGCGCAAGCAGATTCGGCTGGAGGACTCTCAGAAATAATTTTTTCGCCGCGCCCGGCAGGGTGCGGCGATTCTTTTTTTGCCGCTCAGGGAGCGGCAGAGCTTGTCGGTAGTCGGCCGACGGCGGTTTTAGATTGTCCGCTCATCGAGCGGAGGAGGTTGTCGGTAGTCGACCGACAGCGGGCTTAGATTTGCCGCTCGGGGAGCGGCGGAGTTGCCGGGTCCCGCCCCGGCGGGCGGCCCCATTTCTTGTACGGACAAGAAATG
>NZ_JANFZX010000031.1:0-31996 GCF_024461615.1 Anaerotruncus sp. DFI.9.16 | reverse complement strand
CCCGCCCCCCCCCCCCCCCCCCCCCCCCCTCCCGCTTTGTTTTCATCCGGTCAGCCGAGCAGCTTGAAGATCGAAACGATCTTGTTGAGCGATCCAATGGGATCCTGCATATTCAGCAGGTTCCCCAGGATGCCCTTCGGCCGGTTCCCGTTCTGCGCCGTGCCTCGGTTCATCTGCTGTGGGCGCCCGGATGGCCGGGACATCTGCCGCGGCCCCATCTGCCGCTGTGCCGTCTGCTGCTGGCGGGGCTGCCGCATGGCCTGGCGCTGGGGCGTCTGGCCGGGTTGACGATTCTGCATAAAAACCTCCATGCGCCCGGCTTTGCCGGATCAGGCCAATCCCCGCCGCGCGGCGGGACCGGCCCGCGCTTTTGCCGGGCGGCGAAAGGACCGCGTTTTTTCGCGATTTCCTCTTGATGCCATCCTATGCGAAAAACGGCCGGCCGCCACGCCGTCCGTTTCTTTTTTCGTTTGGATTTTCCTGCGCGCCCATCGGTTCCCTCTGATCATTTCGCAGAAATTGCAGACAATAATGCCGAGGTGATTAAAATGGAACAGCCTTTGAACCAGAAGATCCCTCCCGAACCCCGGCGGACAGTCCTGTCGGAACAGGACCTCCGGGCGCTGTCCCAGCGGTTCGGCTCCACGCGCTCCTACCAGGGCAGCGTCGTCGGCATCACCGACGAACGCATGCGCCAGCTGGCGGAGCACTTTACACCATGAGCGGAGGCGGCAGCATGCAGACAAGCGATCTTTACGACCTGATCGCACAGGACGGCAGGGCGCACCGGTTTTTCGCCGCCCTGCCCGACGGCGTGCGCGACGCGGTGAGCTGGCAGGCCAAAAGCCTTCACAGCTTCCCCGAGCTGCAGGCCTGTGCGCAGGAGCTGCTCAGCGACTACGACTGAGGGGGAATTCGATGGATCAGCCCCTGGAGTACTATCCCATCCACTATGATGAGCTGGAAAGCTACCTCGTCGGCTACCTCAACGGCGAAGAGGCCGGTGGCGGGGAAGACGACATCCGAAGCGTGATCTGCTGAACGGGGCCGCGGCCCCGTTCTTTTTTTGTCAAAAAGCCGTCCCCATGTGGGGACGGCTTTTTTCATTCTTTGTTCACGACGTTGACTGGGCGGCCCGCCAAAAACGCCCGCAGGTTCTCCACGGCCACGTCCATCAGCCGCCGGCGTAACGCCCGTCAGCGAACCTGAATGTCGGCCTGATTCAGGAATTTGGAGCGGTCCGCCCAAAGGCCCAACGCCGGATTTGCAATGTAATAGACTTCCTCGCCGTCAATCAGGTTTGAGCCCGGTTTCATACGGCGGATATCATATTGCTGCATCATCTGCGCCAAATCCGCGTACTGGTATCCCACCCCTTCAATCTCGGCGCGGGTAAGCGCGCTCGGCGCATAGGTGATGGTAAAACGCCCGTCGGAGGACCCGTGGACCAAATGGGCGGCTACGCTTAGATTTTCGGAGAGAACCCGGTCTGTCCTGGCAAGCCGCAGGGCCGTCTTCCGCCCGCAGTAGCCGTACTTTCGAATGACCGCGTCGTTCTCCAGGTCCTCCCCAAACCGGGTAACCCCGGGAGCAAGAATCAACAAATTTCCTTCGTCCGCAATGGCCATACGGGTGCGGTAAACCGCCTTGTTTCCAAGCCAGGTAGTCCGAAACTCCTCCGGATCCAGGTAGACCACAACCTTTTTCAGAGGCTGTTCCAGAAAATTTATGTTATACCGCTGGCTGACCCGGATGGAATCACTGAACATCGCACGGTCCCGGCCGACGGCGAGGCTCCGCAGACTGATCCCATCATTATTTGGGGCGGTGACAGTAAGGATGTACGCCAACGGAAGGCCTTGGATAAAATGTTCCTCCGCATAGTCAAAAACGCGGTGTACCGGTGTCAGATCCCGGCCCATCATCCGCTCCATGCCGTAAAGCGCACCCAAAAAATGGCTTTGGTGGATTGTTCCGGCGCCGCCGCACCCTACAAAAACGTTTTTGTTGTAATTGGACATGCCAACCACCTCGTGCGGTACGACCTGTCCCACTGAAAGAATCAAATCATAACCCGGATCCAGCAGCCGCCGATTCACTTCCATTGGGATCGGCGTATCCATCCACCCCCCTGAAACCTCTTCCACAAACGCACCCGGCACCTCGCCGACCCGGATTACGTCGTTGCGCCAGTCGTGCACGCAGAACCATTCGTGCGGTACTCCTGGATACATTCGATCCAGCTCCTGGTTTGACATCGGCGTATGCGTGCCTAAGGCCGGCATGATATCGATTTTCGCCTGCGAAAGCAATTCGCAGAGCATCCTCACAATCGGGCCGGCATAAGAATTGGACCGGGTGATATCCGGCGGCAGGATCAGCACCCGGCCAAGCCGCTTATACCGGTTCAGATAGGCTTCCAACTGTTTGCGGACCTGCTGCCCGGTCAGCCCGGCGGGTGTCCGGGCCTCCTGAAAAAGGTAATCCACTCCGTTCCCCCCTCAGCCGTTTCCCTCTCGGTTCAGATCTTGCAGGAGATTCTTCGCTGCGAGCATCCCCATATTGGCTACCGCGCCTTTCGTGGAGGCCGCCGTATGGCTGCCCATAACCAGATTGTCAAGATGGTAAAGCGCCTCCTGCGTGGGTGGTTCCTGCGAAAAGGCATCGATCCCCGCAGCGAAAATTTGTCCGTCACCAAGCGCAACCGCCAGCGCCGCCTCGTCAATAAGTCCCCCCCGGGCGGTGTTGATCAACACAGCGGAAGGTTTCATCATCCGAAGCTGCATCCTGCCAATCATGCCCTTTGTCCGCTCGTTCAGCGGCAGGTGCAGCGAAATAAAGTCACAGGTATGGTAAATTTCCTCCGGCTGCGCCTGTTGGATACCGTAGGCACTAGCAAACGACTCGTCCCAATAAGGGTCGTAAGCCAACACCGTCATGCCGAAACCGCAGGCGGCACGTTTGGCGACTCCCCTCCCTACCGCACCAAGCCCCAAAATCCCCAGCGTCCTGCCATAAACATCCAGCGAGGTGCGCTTTCCCCAGTCACGGTTTCTGCACGCACGGTCGATGGGCACCACCCGGCGAGCCGCCGCAAGCATCAGCGCGAAAGTGAAGTCTGCCACCGCATCTGCGTTCGCCCCGGTCGTGACCGAAACAGGGATTCCCCTGCGTTTGGTTGCATCCAAATCGATGTTGTCGGTGCCAACGCCGTATTTGGCAATCGCCCGCAGCTTTTTTGCGGAACCGATTACCTCCGCGTCCATGGGATCGACCCCTACGATTACCCCTTCACATTCGGAAAGTTGCCTGATCATCTCCGCCTTGGGCAGGATCCCGCCGGAAACGTTGCGTACGACGGTAAATCCCGCATTCTCCAGCAGTCGCAGGGGCGCGTCATCTTCTTTGGCAAAGGATCGGGGAGTGGCAAGAATTTTTCTTATCTGCATGCCCGTGCCTCCCGGACCCGTTCGGTAAACTGCTTTGCAAGCATCCGAACGCCATCATAGTCACCGGCCTTTGCCGGCCCGGTCAGGCTTCCTCCTGCGCCGATTGCTGACGCGCCGTTTTTGATCCATTCGGCGGCGTTGTCCAGATTTACTCCGCCTGTCGGCATAAAGTTCGCCTGGGGCAGCGGTCCTTTGAACGCTTTGATAATTCCCGGCGTAAACGCCTCTCCCGGGAACAGCTTGATCAGGTCCACTCCCAGCTCCAGCGCTTCCACGGCATCCCGCATGGTTGTGACGCCCGGCATCACCGGCACGGCATAACGGTTGCACAGCCGCACCATGGCCTCCTGGAAGCAGGGGGAAACCACATAGCTCGCCCCCGACAGGATGGCAACCCGCGCCGTCTCGGTGTCCAGCACCGTTCCCGCGCCGATGAGGAACGAAGTGTTTTGGTACCTCTGCGACAGGTATTCGATGATTTTTTCCGCCCCCGGAACGGTAAAGGTGATTTCCAGCGCGGCCACACCGCCCTCGGCACAGGCCTCGGCGATCCGTACCGCCTGTTCCCGATCCTCTGCGCGCACCACCGCCACCACTCCGCAATCCAAGATTCGTCCGATGATTTCCTGCTTGTTCATATCCGATCCCCTCACTGCTGATAGACTTTGCTCCATTCATGAAATCGCTGCCGGTAGTACTCCGCCATGCAAGGATCGGGTAGAATCACCCGGTCCCCGGACGGCCGATACTGTTCCAGCCGTTCCAGCTTCCCCAACACCTGCATCCCCAGCACCGCCGCGCCGAGCATGGACGCCTGTTCGTTATTCGATACCACCAGTTCCCGCTGCCAGATGTCTGCCAGCATTTGCAACCAGAAATTCGATTTGCAGATGCCGCCGGAAACCCTGATTGTGTCAGGCGCGCCGCAGAGCTCCACAAGCTCCTCATAACACTGAAAAAGGTTGAAAAGGACCCCTTCCAGCACCGCATAATAGAGTTCTGCCGCGCCGTTTTCCGCTCCGAGCCCCCAAAAGACCGCCCGGCGTTCATCCCGCCATCCGGGGCAGCGCTCCCCGTTTATAAACGGCAGAAAGTATGGCATTCCCCGATGGGGAGTCAATTCTCTTTCGAGCTCGGCATAGCTTGAGCGTCCGCCCAGGACCCCCTTTGCCAGCCAGTCCACGCAGCCTGCCGCTGAAGCGGTAGCCGACCCGCAGAGCCAGCCGTCCGGCGCGAGGTAGCACCAAGTCCCCCCTTCCAGGGAAAATGTAGGGCGCGGAACAGACACACGAAGCGCGCCGCTTGTCCCGACCGACAGAGTCATCTCGCCCGGGTGCAACGCGCCCGCGCCCACCTGATTGAGTCCACCGTCAGGCCCCGGGACCATCACCGGGATGCCCGCGCGCAGCCCCAGCAGGCGGGCGGACTCCTCCCTCAGCGGCCGGGTTTCCCGACAGTTGCAGAGGCGCGGAAACTGAGCCTCCGCCATTCCCGTCATTGCAAGCAGGCGCGGGGCATACCTGCGTTCCGCGACATCCAGAAGCGACGTCCCGGCAGCGATAAAATCGCTGGTCAGGCGCTCCCCCGTAAGCTTGAAAAAGAGGTAACTCCCCTGGCAAAAGGCGAATTTATCTCCAAGCTCCATCCCTTGCCGGCGCAGGTGGATCAGCTTATAGAGCGGATACATCGCGTGTACCATGCACCCGCTGCAACGGTAGAGCAAACGTGTGAACTCCCGGTCTCTGCGGATTTCCGCGGTGGTTTCCGCCGCCGAAACGTCCGCCCAGCTGTAGATGGGTCCACATGGTTCCCCATCTGGGCCGCAGAGCAGAAGGCTGTGCCAGACGCTGCACAGAGAAACCAGTTCGATCTCCTCTTTGCAGTCCCAGACGACCTGCCTTCCCAGTTCCAGGATGTCCCGCCAGACCGTCCCTGCGTCCAGCAGTGACCGGTCCTCCCCAGCGTTCGCATAAGGCTTTGATAAAACGCGTATCGTCCCCTTTTCGGGGTGATAGACCATCGCCTTGGCGGAGGTCGTACTGGCCTCCAGCACGAGAATCACGGGACCGCCTCCTCTCAGACGCCGGAATAGGCACTAAACGCGCCGTCTACCGGAAGCACCACACCGTTGACGAAGGTCGCCTCTTCCGAGCAGAGGAATACAATCGCCCCGCAGAGTTCCTCCGGCGTTCCATAGCGGTTCATCGGTGTGTGAGCGAGGACCTTCCCGCCCCGTTCGGTGGGACTCCCGTCCTCCCTCTGCATCAGATACTGATTTTGCGCGGTCAGCAGGAAGCCCGGCGCAATCGCGTTGACCCGGATGTTCGGGCTGTACTCCTGGTTCATATGTACCGCCAGCCACTGCGTAAAATTAGAGATCCCCGCTTTGGCCGCACTGTAGGCAAGCGTTCTTGTAAGCGGCCGATAGGCCGCCATCGATGAAATATTGACAATGCAGCCGCCTCCTGTTTTCGCCATCTGCCTGCCCACGACCTGGGCGGGCAGTACACTGCCCAGCAGGTTCAGGTTGAAGACCCAAGTCAAGGCGTCCTCCGGCAGATCAAAAAAGCTCCGGTCTCCACTCGTGGTGGCGGTCGGCTTGTTGCCCCCGGCGCCGTTGATCAGTATATCAATCCCGCCCCAAGCTTCCTGCACAGCGGCGGCACAGGCTTCGACGCTCGTTCTGTCCAAAACATCCACCTTGATACCCATGGCCCGGCCGCCCTCAGAGCGGATTTCCTCCGCAACGGCAGTGGCACGTTCCTCCGACAGGTCGCAGACCGCGACGTTTGCTCCCTGAGACGCCAGCGCATGGGAAATTACCGAACAGATTACGCCTCCGCCGCCCGTCACCAGGGCGGTCTTTCCGGTTAAAGAAAAATTCAGTTTCATCGGGATGCCTCCTCTCTACAAGTTGGGGTTCTTTACAGCCGTGCCGGCCTTAGCTGCCGCATAGATCGCTTCTACCGCCCGCATGCACTCCAGTCCGTCGATGCCCCGCAGGCCGGGCATCGCATCCCTTCCGGTGGAGGCGCGCTCCATGAAGTGACGGATCTCGCCCACATATCCGAGATTATATTTTTCATCCACCGCCGGGGAAGACCATCCAGTCGTGATCTCCGCCTTTTCAATGGTGTAGGAGACGCCGGGGATCGAGAAGCATCTGACCGCCGAGGAAAAATCGAGGTCCACATGCAGACAGCCTTTCGTGCCGTAAAAGTCGATTACGTCTTCCATGCCACCCACCGTTACATAGTTCGCTTCGACGACCGCCCGTATCCCATTTTCAAAGCTCATGCTGCAACTGGCCCAATCCTCGCCCTCCATTGCCTTGTGCACCAGATTCCGTTCCATCCCGCCCGTAACGTCCGCCGTTACGCACGTCCATCGGTTGTCCCCCAGCGCCAGAGCCAGCCCGACAGGATGGATGCCCAAATGGATCATGCAGCCGCCCCCGCAGCCCGCGATGGTTTGGGCGAACGGAGAGTGGGAGCCGGAATGGGCCTCCCGCGCGCGTATGAAGAGCAGGTCGCCAATGGCGCCTTCCCGAACGATCTCCAGCGCCCGCACAACCGCCGGTGCGAACAACCAGTCTTCCGCGTAATAGAGGCATTTTTCGGCCGCCTTCGCCGCTTCGGCCATCTCCTGAGCCTGGGCCGCAGTGATTGCCAGCGGTTTTTCGCATACCACATGCTTTCCATGCCTGAAAGCGCAGAGAGCGACCGGATGATGCAGAAAATTTGGCAGGCAAATGTCCACGACGTCGCAACCGCTTTCCGCAATGGCCTGCTCATAGCTGCTGTATTTCGTATAGTCTTCCAGTCGGTAGCGACTGGCCAGTGCGTCGATCCGATCGGGCTGCATATCGCAGATCCCGACGACACGCGCGAGGTCGCTACAGCGCTGGTAGCCCTCCATGTGGAGGTCGGCACTGAACGCAGCGCCAATCACCAGCACTTTAATTCTCGGTTGGGTCATTTCCCTCTGCCTCCATTCGATTCTTTCCCAGATAAGCCTGGAGCACCTGATCATTGGCCAGAAGGGCGGCTCCCGTTCCCTGAATATCCACCCGGCCATTTTTCAGGACATAGCAGTAGTCGGATAGTTTCATTGCCTTTATGGCATTCTGCTCGATCAGCAGCACCGTAATCCCCGATCGGCTGATCGATCGGATGGTATCGAAAACCGAGTCCACAACCAGCGGCGCAAGCCCGAGGGAGGGCTCGTCCAACAGCAGCAGCTTCGGCTTGGACATCAGACCCCGGGCGATGGCCAGCATCTGCTGCTCGCCACCCGAAAGTGTTGCCGCATGCTGCTTCCGTCTCTCCTTGAGGCGCGGGAAGAGGACGTACATCTCTTCGATCATTCCCGCGACTTCCCCGCGGCTTTTCGTCAGGTAAGCGCCGACCATCAGGTTCTCCTCCACGGTCAGCCCGGAAAAGGTCCTTCGGCCTTCGGGCACCTGCACAATGCCCTGTCTGACCACTTTATGGGGCTTTGAGCAGACCGCCTCGCCGTTATAGGTGATGGTGCCCCGCTGAATCGGGACACAACCGGTGATGCTGTTCAACAGAGTGGTTTTCCCCGCCCCGTTGGCGCCGATAATGCTGACGATCTGACCGTCCTGCACCTCAATCCCGACATCCAGCAGAGCGGCTGTCTTTCCGTAGGAAACGCACAAGTCCTTAATTACCAACGCCACCGGCTTCACCTCCGAGATAGGCGGCGATCACCTGCGGATCCTTCTGAATCTCTTCCGGAGGTCCGACAGCGATGTTGCGCCCAAAATCCTGTACGTAAATGGTGTCGCAAAGCTCCATGATGAAATCCATCTTGTGCTCGATCATGAGCAGCGACAGGGAAAACTGTTTTTTGATCTTTCGAATAAAGTCGATCAACTCGAAAAGCTCCTCGCTGTTGAGTCCCGCGGCCGGCTCGTCGAGCATCAGCACCCGCGGCCTCATCGCCAGCGCCCGTGCGATTTCAAGCCTGCGCTGGATCCCGTAGGGCAAATTGGATGGGCGGTCGTCCTCATACTGCTCCAGCCCTACCACCCGCAAATATTCCCATGCCTCCTGCCGGATCCGCCGCTCATTTTTCCGGTAACGCGGCAGGAACAGCATCGTTTCCGACACGCCATATCCACAGGCATGGTCAAGCGCGGTCCGGACATTATCCAATACGGACAGTTCGTTAAACAGACGGATATTTTGGAAAGTTCTCCCCAGGCCCCGCACCGCGATTTTTTCCTGCGGCATCCCGGTAATTTCCTCGCTGCACAGGTGGATCGAACCAGAGTCCGGCTTGTAAATTCCGGAGATCAGGTTGAAAATGGTGGTCTTTCCTGCGCCGTTTGGGCCGATGATTCCTACATTTTTCCCCTCTTCCACCTGCATCGAAAAATCCTTGACCGCCGCAACGCCGCCGAAATTTTTGCTGACGTTACGCATTTCAACGATATTCATAATAAGCAACCATCCTCATTCTGACCGTTCTTTGACATTGTACGGGAGTACGCCGGCCGCAGGAGCCTGCCCAGGGGAAGCTCCCATTCGCCGAACAGCCCCTTGGGGCGAAAGTTCAGAATCAGCAGGACAAGGACACAGTAGATGACGATCTTGTAATCCGCCGCAAAGCGCAGCGCCTCCGGCAGCATTGTCAGCAGGAAGGAGGATACCACCGACCCAGTCAGGCTGTTGACCCCGCCGAAAAAGACGAAGATCACCCACTCCGCCGATTTTGTCCAGCGGAACATGGCGGGTTCCACATAGGAAATAAAGAACCCGTAGAGCCCGCCCGCGTAGGCCGACAGGACCGCGCTGAGCACAAAAATTTTCATTTTGGTGGTAAAGACGTCGATCCCAAAAGATTTTGCCGTCAGCTCATCGTTTTTTATGGCAATACAGACTCTTCCAAAACTGGAATATTTGAGGTTACGCACCATAAAGACGACGAGAACGGTCGACAGCACCACCAACCAGGTGCCTGTTTTTCGCGGGATCCCGGAAAGTCCGGTGGAACCGCCAGTCAGTTTGACCATGTAGTTGAGCAGCGCCGCCACCGCTTCGCCGAATCCGAATGTAATCAACGTAAAATAATCTCTGCGCAGTTTCAGCGTTGGATATCCGATCACCACCGCGGTCGCCGCGCTGACCAGTACGCCGATCAGCAATGCAAGCGGGAACGGCAGCTCGAATTTTACAACCGCAATGCCCGATGCGTAGGCCCCGATGGCCATAAAGGCAGCCTGCCCGAAGGAAAACAGCCCAGTCAACCCGGTGAGTAGAAAAACACCGGCTACGTTGAGGATGGTAATGCAGGAAAAGATAAAAATAGAGTGAAAAAAGCTCATAACTGTCCCCGATCCTTCCTGTTACGCCTTTTCGCTGACGATCACGCCGGCAATTCCCTGCGGGCGGATCAGCAGGAACAGAATAATGATTCCAAAGCTGAAGACCGGTGTAAGCCCCGCCCCGAAAATCACGGTAACGAACACCTCGATGACACCCAGCAGCAGGGCGCCCACCACCGCGCCGCCCAAGCTTCCGAGTCCGCCCAGTACCGAGGCAATAAAGCCCTTGACCACCATCTGGCTGAGCTGGGGATAGACGGTGTAATTGATTCCCAAGAGTACTCCGCAAATCCCCGCCAGAGCGCCGGCAATGAAGAACGCGGCCATGACGACCACTGTGGAATTGATGCCGCACAGCCGGCTGGTCCGGTTATCAAGGGACACCGCCCGGATGGCCAGTCCCAGACGGGTACACCGGAAGATATAGAGCAGCGTCAGCAGCGACACAACGGTAACACCCATCATGATGCAGTCCATAATGTTGACCATGAATCCGAACACGTCAAAGCTGTAGAGCTGTATAAACGTCGGGAAGGTATAAAAATTGGTGCCGTTGATCAGCGTCAGGATGTTTTCCAGCAGCATTCCGATCGTGATCGAGCTGATGAAATAATAGATCAGCGGGCTGTTTTTGCCGCGCATTCTGCGAAACCCGATCAGCTCTACCACCAGTCCGGTGATCCCGCCTCCCACCATGGCGATCAAAAGGGTCAGGAACAGATTGGTGTGAAACCATTTGGATGCAAAAAAACCAATATACGCCGAAACGGCGATCATACCACCATGGGCAAAATTGCTGAACTTCATCACTGAGAAGATCAGCGCGAAGCCCACCGGTTGAATAGACCGCACCGACCGAAAGGCCATTGATCAGCATGCTTAACATAATTTCTACACATCCTTTGCCTGGTGCCGCACGGGAGATTTCTCTCCCGCGCGGCGGTGGATGAACAGGAATTTATTCCTCCGAAGGCGCGAACTGCTCGAGCGGCAGATATTCCATCCCCTCAACCTGTGTAATCCACATTTCAAGCCCCTGGGGACGATGGGTCTTGGGGTTCATGCTGATCGTACCGGTCAGGCATTCCAAATTTTTGGTCTCCCCAAGCGCTCCCGCCAGCGCAGTCCCGTCGGTGGTTCCGGCCCTCTTGATGGCATCCACAATAATGTTCACGTTGTCAAATCCAAAGAATACATGGTAACTGGGCTCGGAGCCCATTTCCTTAGTGGCGTTTTCGATAAAGGCCTTGACCTCTTCCTCCTGGTAGTTCATGTTGTTGGGGTGATAAACATTGGTTGCCGCACCCTTTGCCAACTCGGCAAACGGGATAAAGAAGGAGTTATTGCCAAGTATCGCGCAGTCCATACCGAGTGCCCGTGCCTGCTCGTAGGCAAGGGCGTTCTGCTGGGAATAGCCTGAAATGTAGAGCATATCCGGTCCCGCATTTTTAATCTTCCCGAGCAGGGCGCGGTAATCCTTGTCGTTATTGCCGTCGAACGCCTCCATCGCAACCACCTCGCCGCCGTGAGCCTCCAGATATTCTGCAAAGGGCAGCGCGTGAGAGGTCGCGTAAGAGTTGGAGTTGTCATAAAGGATCCCCGCTTTGGAAAGGTTCAGTTTGCTCATCGCGTATTCTGCCATCAGCACCGCCTGCTGGTTGCAGCTTGGTTCGGTGAGGAACATATACTGCCAAGGGGTTCCATCCTCCTTCGTGGTGGCGCGCTCGTCCATGAAGTCGCTGACCATCGGCACTTTATTGGTGTCCGACAGCGGAGCCAGCGCGATTCCAATGTTGCTGGCAAGACCCATGACGGCCACCGCGTTGTCCTGCTGGCAGAGACGGTTGTAGGCGTTGATGCCTTCGTTTACGTCGTTGCCCTTGGTGTCGTAGGTGACGATCCGGACCTTCCGGCCGTCTACGCCGCCCGCATCGTTGATCAGCTTTGCGGCGTATTCCGCGCCCCATTGATACGATTTCCCCCAGACCGAACTGCTGCCGCTGATATCCTGGATGTTGCCGATGACGATCTCGCCCGCCTCCTCAGCTTCGCCGTCCGGGACCTGTGAAGGCTGTTCGGCTGAGGGCGCCTCCACAGCTGGGACCGAAGGATCCGCGGGCTTGCTCCCGCATCCGGAAAACACCGACAGGATCAAAATCGCTGCGATTAATAAGCTGGTTAACCGTTTCATGATGTACATCCTTTCCCTTCATACGATGGTTTCTGTCTCCAATGGTATCCGAATCCTCTTTCCAAAAGGTCAGCCGCTCAATTCTTCCACCTGTCCGGCGGCGTCCAGATCCAGCAGCAACGCCGCCGAGTCCATGGTGCGCAGGATGGATGCCGGGCAGTTCTCCGACACGGGCCCGGTCAGCGCGGCCGCGACAGCCTCGGATTTACGTGCACCCGGCACCACCACGAATACATGCCCAGCTTTGCGAATAACCGGGATCGTCACAGTGACTCCCATCCGGGGAACGTCGTCGATGGAGGCGAATCCAAAGTCATTTTTTTGTTGTTGCCGGCAACGCTCGTCCAACGTAATGAGCTTCATGATTTTGGGGTCGTTGAAATCCGCCTCATGCGGTTCATTAAAAGCGATATGTCCGTTTTCGCCCACACCGAGGATAATGATATCCAGCGGTTTCTCGGTCAGAATGCGGCCGTACCGATCGCATTCCGCCGCCATGTCCGCCGCCATGCCATCCAGATAGCAGACGGTCCCCGGATGCACCACATCGAACAGTTTGCGTTTGATGAATCCTCCGAAGCTGTAATCGCGGTCCATCGGAACACCCACCCACTCGTCCTGATGGAACGCCGTCACCTTGGACCAGTCGATCCCCGGATACTCACACAGGCCGGACAGGAACTCATTTTGAGACGCTGCGGATGCAAAGACGATCCGCGCTTCCCCCTTTTCCCGAATCAGCCCGATCAAAGTTTCCCCTACCTGTTGTGCGGCGGCCGCACCCAGATCCGCTCTGTCACGGTAAACCTCCACCGTCAAATGGTCGTATTTTTTGCTGATTACCACGGCAAACCCGCTCCTTTACCTTTATTTCATTTATACCTGTTGCATGGTCAACGCACCGGTGGGGCACACCCCTTCGCAGATCCCGCAGCCCAGACATTTCTCCGGCGCGACCACCGGCGTCTTCCCCAGCATCTCGATTGCGTCGCAGTGTCCGGGTTTGCTGCAGCGCCCGCATCCGATGCAACGGCCGGGGTCGATTACCGGGTGACCGGGCAACGCCTCCAATCGGGAGGAGGAACGCAGATGCGGAAGCGATCGGCCAACAATGGCGGCATAATCGATGTGTTCTTCCTGAAGGTACGTTTCCATACCCGCCACCATTTTTTCGACCACTTCCCAGCCGTACCACATCACAGAGGTACAAACGGTCACCAGGTCTGCGCCCCACATCATCATTCCCAACGCCTGGTCGGCGGTTTCCAGTCCGCCTCCTCCAATCAGCGGGATCCCCACTTTCTGACGGATTTGAGCCACCTGGGAATAGGACATGAACCTACAGGCCGGTCCGCCAAGGCTCCCGTGGGACACACCGTTCATAAGCCGGTAGCAGGGCTTCCCGTCCGCGTGGATATCTACCGGAGGCAGCGCCGACTGCCCGCCCGCTACGCAGACGCCGTCCGCGCCGCCCGCCTTGGCCGCCGCCGCGATTACCGAAATATCGGTGACATTGGGAGTCAATTTGGCCACGACCGGGATCTTTACGGTGTCTTTAATCAAGCGGACGATCTCGCGCACACGTTCGGGATTCTGTCCGTGGACCGCGCCGCCCTGCTCGTTCCCGGATAGGGAATCCTGACCGCCGATGCTTTTCGTCGAAAGGCCGATATTGGGACAGATCAAATTTGCTTCGATCGCGTCGGCTCCGGCCTCCTCCAACGCCTTAGCCAGGACCGCCCATCCCTCCATATCCGCCTGATCATGGGTCATGTTTGCAAAAATTTTAAGCTGGGTACGCTCTTTGGCCTCACGTATCAGCCCTACGCCTTCCTCCAGGTCAAGCCGCCGGTCGTAGCAGATGAGACTGCCCAGCCGGTCACTGGTATGCATACGCAGCTTGCCGTAAAACGGCTGCCGGATAAAGGTCAGCTTGGTGCTCACCGCGGCCGCGCCCGCCTGATCCGCCGCTACAAGGTATTTCAGTTTGCTGGTCAGCGGACTGGAAGCAATCACTACCGGGTTTTTCATCTGGATACCGCAAAAATTGATCATCTGGAAACCTCCTTACAAATTCACAACCTGGTCAGGTCTCTCACGCTGTCCCGCCGGATCAATTTTGGTTGCAGCTTGATGCTGAGCGGGTGCTGCTCGCCGCTGGTCATCTGGTCGATCAGCAGTTGCGCCGCCAGGCGTCCGATTTCAAAAGCGGGGCAATGGATGGTGGTGAGGGCCGGTGTAAACATCTCTGAAAAGGGAATGTTATCAAAACCAATCACTGAAACGTCTTCCGGAACACGGATTTTGTGGTTTTGCAGCCCCTTCACCACACCGATGGCCATCATGTCGTTCACGACGAGCAGCGCGGTCGCATCAAGGCCCCGGCGGACGAATTCGTCCGCCATTTTAAGTCCCGATTGAAACTCGTATCCTGATTCTGCAAGCTCGGTCTCCTCCCCATCGATCAGCAGGTAGTCGCCCGGGAGTTCAATCCGATTTTGCAGCAAGGTGTCTGTAAACCCCTGATAAAGATTTTTGCGCGACCATCTGGTCAGAGGGGTGCTGCAAAATGCAATTTTTTTATGCCCTTTTCCCAGAAAGTGTTGTACGGCCAGAGCGGCTCCACTGGCATTGTCAAAGTTGATGTTGGTACAGATGGACTCCTCCGTGGTCAACTGGTCAAGCATCACGATGTGCATCCCTTTCATCGTATACTCCGAAAGGGATGCGGTCAGGTTGTCGGGCTCCATGGAGCTTGCGGAGAGCACCACGCCGCGAATGTTCTTGTCAAAGAGCGCATGCAGGTATTCCCGTTCCCGTTCCTTGCTGCGGAAGGTGTTGCACAAAATGACCAGGCTCCCGTTTTTTTGGCATTCCACCTGCGCTCCCAGCGATGCCTGCTGATAAAAAGGATTGCTGATGTTTGGAATCAACAGACCGATATCCTGCCTATGTGTGATTTCCCGCCGATCCCGTTTGGCTGCCGGTGTATATTGGAGCGTCCGTGCGGTTTCCAGCACTTTGCGGCGAACCTCCTGTCGAACCGGATAGCCGTTGTCGCTGAGCACCCGGGTCACTGTCGCCGGGGAGACCTGCGCCTGTCTTGCAATGTCCCGGATGGTTACATGTATTTTTTGCTCCAAGCATATCAGCCCCCTGAAATTTCAGAAAACAAATGCTGTTTCTGTTTCTATTCTTATATGCTTTCTTTTGTCGTGATTGTACACAAATTGCATAAAATAAGCAATATATATAATTCAATTTTGTGGCATTATTGCAAATATTATATCTATTTCTATTTGCTAGCCACAAAATATTCGCTGTTGTTTCTGTACGTTTCTATAATTGTTAAATTTGACCATGGAATATTATCCCATTGCAACAAAAAAGGACGGCAGGATTATCCTTGCCGTCCTCTTTGGGAAAGACACCTCAAGTTTGTCTGCCCACAGATCCCCGATAACAGAAAATTTTCGGATTTGTCATTTGAACGCCAGCCCACTTGCGGCACCCGAAAGATCGCTCCGGCATATGCTGGTATGGGCAACTGCCCGATTTGTTTTGGAGGCTTCATCTATGGCTAACAATCGATTCTTGAACCCTATCTTCCCGGAGGAACGGATCTGTAACTGCCGTCCTCCGGTTCCGCCTTGTCCTCCGCCCATCCCGCCCTGTCCTCCTCCGATTCCGCCCTGCCCGCCGCCCTGTCCCTGCCCGACGGGGATTACCGGGCCCACCGGACCGATCGGACCGCAGGGACCGATTGGGCCGCAGGGTCCCATCGGCGTCACCGGGCCGACCGGCGCGACCGGTTCGACCGGACCCACCGGCCCCACCGGCGCGACGGGCGTCGGCATCATAGGCCCCGTCGGGCCGACCGGCGCAACGGGCGCGACCGGGCCCACCGGGCCCACGGGCGTCTCCGTCACCGGTTCGACCGGCGTGACGGGCCCAACCGGACCCACAGGGCCGACCGGTCCCACGGGCGCGACGGGCGTCACGGGCGCGACAGGCCCAACCGGACTTTCGATCACCGGCGCGACGGGCCCAACCGGACCGACCGGACCCACCGGGCCGACCGGCCCCACAGGCCCCACCGGAGAAGACGGCGCGGCCGAGAATATCGTCATCCGCAACACCACCACCTCTGCGCCCGGGGCCCCGGCCTCGGTCGTGGACGTCACCGGCGGGCCGACGCACGTTCTGGACTTCACCATCCCCCGCGGCGCGACCGGGCCCACCGGCGCGACTGGGCCCACGGGTCCCACCGGGCCGACCGGCCCAACCGGGGCCACGGGAACCGGGGCTACCGGCGCGACCGGTGCGACCGGAGCGGCGGGAGCCACCGGCGCAACGGGTCCCGCAGGACCCGCCGGACCGACCGGCGCATTCCTTTCTGCACAACCGTCTGCCGTGCCCTCCAGTGATCACACCCTCCGCTCAACCTCCATGCTCCAGACCCAGAATCTGTTCATATGGGTCACGGAAACGGAACTGAATTTCCACCCGGCCGTTTGCATGGACATACACTTTATTGACAAGCTCAGCCAGAATGTCCCGATCCAGTGTTTGGAGCTGCCGGGTCCTTTTAAACCGTTCAAGGCGCGAATCGTCCCGCGCCGGTTCTCTTTCACATACGGCTCCTTCCACTTTCAGCCGGCTGATTTCCTTTTGAAGCGCGTCAACTTCCGACTCGAAGGAACTCTTATAGTCCAGATATTCCGTCCGCGAGAGCAAACCGTCCTTCATATCGGTATATAAGGATTTCAGATAGCCCTTCCTCTTTTCGAGTTCCTCCGCGCCCTGGTTCAGCAGGGCCTGAAGCCGGTCCTGCCGGCAATCTGGTTTTGAGGCGCGGCCCGCCTCTTCCACAAGGCCGGCCAGGCCGTCCGCCAGGTCCACCTGCATTTGGACCGCCTTCAAAATGACGCCGCACAGGCGCTGCTCCCGGATCGAGTGGGGCGTACAGCCGTCCTTCGACTGCCGGTTCGTCCGGCAGCAGTAGTAGGCGAGCTCCTTGGATGTTTTCCGGTGCATGGTCTTTTGGCAGTCGGCGCAGAATACAAAGCCGGACAGCAGGTGCAATTCCCCCTGCCGGGGCGGCGTCCGCGTGTTCTTTTGCAGCAGCCGCTGAACGGTCCGAAACGTCTCCCCGTCGATGACCGGCTCGTGCGTGTCTTTGACGACATACCAATCGTCCTCCGGCAGGCTCACACGTTCGTGCACCTTGTACGACCGGACCTTTTGTTTCCCCTGGACCATGTGCCCCAGGTACATTTGATTGCGCAGGATCTCATAGACCGTCCGCTGGGTCCAGAGGGAACTGTGGTATTTGTCATGCGGGTTTTGATACTTGAGGCCCTTTCGCCGTTTGTATTCCGCAGGGCTTGGATAGCCTAGCCCGTTAAGCCTTCTCGTGATCCCCTCCTTGCTGAGGCCTTTGCAGTACCACCTGAAAATTTCCCGCACCACCTCCGCCGCCTCGGGGTCGATCACCAGGTGGTTTCTGTCGTCCGGGTCCTTCCCGTAACCGTACGGGGCAAACGCCCCGATAAACTGCCCTTTTTTTCGCTTGACGTCGAAGACATCGCGGACCTTGAGGCTCGTCTCCCGGCAGTGGTTCTCGTTCATCATGCCCTGAAAACCGATGGACAGCATGTTTAAGGTCTCCGGGTGCCGGTAGGTATCGATGAACGGGAGCCGGGTCGAGATAAAGCGCACGTTGTACCGGACCCGCGTCTCCTCCAGAAAACGTGTCTGGTCGGCGCTGTTGCGGAAGGGACGGGACAGGTCCTTTACCAGGACGCAATTGATTTTCCCGCTGTAGATGTCTTCCAGCAGCTCCCGGAAGCCGGCGCGCTCGTCCTCGCTCGTCCCGCTGACGCCGTCGTCAACATAGATTTTATGGAGCTTCAGGTCCTCATGGCCGGCAATGTAATCGAGCAGCCACCGGCGCTGGTTGGCGATGCTGTAGCTCTCGTCGTTCCCGTCTTCGCGGGAAAGCCTCAGGTAGATTCCCGTCGGCCATTCCGCCGCCGTTTCCAAATCCTTTTTTTCCGCATATCGCCGGGACATAACGCCTCCCCTCTCCCCCGCGCGGCCGCACGCCCAAATATCCGGCCGGCCGTTCAGGGGTCCCCGTGTGCAAGGTAGTGTAAAAGCGCCTCCTTCAGCGTCCTGTTTTCATCGCTGAAGCTGATTTTGACCGGGACGCCGTCCACCAGGAAGCAATAGGGATTGCCCGTCCGTTCGATCAGGCGTTCCAGCCTGCCGGCGGGCGGCCGGGAAGCGTCCGTCCAAACGTCCGCAAGCTCTGCGAGCCCGGAGATCTCCAGATCCCGAATGTCCGCGCGGCGCATGGCGTCAAGTTCGGCGCGAGTCAATGGCCTCCCCCCTCTCGCCTAATTGCTATGCCCGGCACGGCCTTTCCTTGCATGTCCCCGCGTATTTGGCGGCACGCCAGAGAAAGGGCCGCCCAACTCTTGCGAGTTGAGCGGCCCTTTTGGATTTGATCCGCCGCCGTCTGAGCATACGGACGGCGCGGCATTTTCCTTCGCCCGGCTACAGGCGGTCGGCCCATCCGCGGCTTCTGTCGACGGCTTTGCGCCATCCGGCGAGCAGCGCGGCCCTGCGGGGTTCCTCCATGTCCGGTTCGAACGTGACGTCGCACCGCCAGAGGCTCTTCAGTTCCTCCGTCCCGCTCCACACCCCGACGGCGAGGCCCGCGAGATAGGCCGCGCCGAGCGCGGTGGTCTCCCGGATCATCGGGCGGCGCACCTGCTTATTCAAGATGTCCGCCTGGAACTGCATCAGGAACCGGTCGCGGCTCGCGCCGCCGTCCACGCAGAGCTCGGAGATCCGGCGGCCGGTGTCCCGTTCCATCGCCTCGACCAGCTCCAGGCTCTGGTAGGCGATCGACTCCTGCGCCGCGCGGATCAGATGCTCCCGTTTGGTCCCGCGCGTGATCCCCATGATACAGCCGCGCGCATACATATCCCAATAGGGCGCGCCGAGACCGGTGAAGGCTGGCACGAGGTACACCCCTCCAGTGTCCTTCACCTTCTGGGCGTAGTATTCCGCGTCGCAGCTCTCGTTGAAGAAGCGCATCTCGTCCCGCAGCCACTGGATGACCGCGCCGCCGACAAATACGCTGCCCTCCAGCGCGTACTGGACCTTTCCGCCCAGCCCGATCGCGATCGTCGTCAGCAGTCCGTTTTTGCTCTCGCAGGCGGTCTCCCCCGTGTTCATCAGCAGAAAGCAGCCGGTCCCGTAGGTGTTTTTGGCATCCCCCGCTTCAAAGCAGCCCTGCCCGAACAGCGCCGCCTGCTGGTCGCCCGCAATGCCGGCGATCGGGATCTTCGTCCCCTGGAGCACGGTATACCCGTAAACCTCGCTGGAACCGCAGACCCGCGGCAGCATCGCGCGCGGGATGTCGAGCGCCTCCAGCAGGGCGTCGTCCCAGTCGAGCGTGTGGATGTTATAGAGCATCGTGCGGGAGGCGTTGGTATAGTCGGTCACATGGACCGTCTTGTCGGTCAGCCTCCAGATCAGCCAGCTGTCGACCGTCCCGAACAGGATCTCCCCCCGTTCGGCGCGCTCGCGCGCGCCTGGCACGTGGTCAAGGATCCATTTGATCTTTGTCCCGGAGAAATAGGCGTCGGGAATGAGCCCGGTTTTTTCCCGGATGGTCTCCCCGAGGCCCCGGTCCAGCAGCTCCCCGATCATGTCCGCCGTGCGGCGGCACTGCCAGACGATCGCGTTGTAGATCGGCCTGCCGGTGTCCCGCTCCCACAGGATGGTCGTCTCCCGCTGGTTGGTGACGCCGATCGCCGCGATGTCCCGCACGTCCACGTCGTTTTGGGTGATGACCTCGCTCATCACCGCGTACTGCGACGCGTAGATCTCCATCGGGTCGTGCTCCACCCAGCCCTGGCGGGGATAATACTGGGTGAACTCCTTCTGGGCGAGCCCGACGATGTTCTGCTCTGCGTCGAAGAGGATCGCCCGCGAGCTGGTGGTCCCCTGGTCGAGGGACAAAATATAGCGGCTCATGCGATCTCCTCCCTGCCGGCGGCGGACGGCTGCGCGGATTCCAGCGGGCGGGCGGGCAGGCTGCGCGTCGCCACAATGTTCACGCCCGTCCCGCAGACGTTGCGCACGACCACCTGCCCCAGCGAAATGGGGGCCTTCAGCCGTATGCCGTCGAGAAGCGCCATCGCTTCAAACAGCTTCCCTTTGGGGAGCGGGCCGTCGGTCTTGACCGGGCAGCGCGGATGCGCGCCGCCCGAGACGCAGACGGTGGAGGTCAGCACGCGCGTGGGGTTGGTCAGCTCCGCGCGCCCGTATTCCGCGCCGCGCGGGCAGGCGTTTCCGGTCACGGCGAAACCGTTTTCCTCATCCACGCACAGGCGGCAGCCCTTCGGACAGACAATGCAGGTCAGCTCTTTCATGTTTGCGCCTCCTTGATCGATACCGTCAAATCCTTCCCGGCCGCCCTTTCCAGCAGCTGTCTGGGAAGCGTGATCCGCTCCATTTCGCCGGGGGCCAGCCGTTCGCGGGGAAACCCGGCGATCCGTTTTCCGTCCGCGTCGACCTCGACCGTGCTGGCCCCGCAGACCCGGTTCACCCGGAAAAACAGCTCGGCGCGCTCCCCCGCCGCGTCCATCCGGATGCGCTGCGGCACCGTATAGCTCACCCCGCCGCCCGCGCGGACCTCGGTGACGCTCCCCCCGGCGCGCGCGCCCTTCCTGACATACGCGGCGGCCGCCGCGCCCGCGCGCTGCCCCTCCGCCGTGACAAAGTCGACCAGGTCGTGCACATGCACCACGTTGCCGCAGGCGAACACGCCGGGCATCGAGGTCTCCATGTTCTCATAGACCACCGCCCCGTTCGTCCTGCGGTCGATTTCGATCCCTGCGCGCCGGGTCAGCTCGTTTTCGGGGATGAGGCCCACCGAAAGCAGGATCGTGTCGCAGTCAAAGGTCATTTCCGTCCCCGGGACGGGTCTGCGGTCTTCGTCCACCCGCGCGACCACCGCGCGCTCCACCCGCCTGCCGCCCTGGATGTCGACGATCGTGTGGGAGAGGTAGAGCGGGATGTCGTAATCGTGCAGGCACTGGACGATGTTGCGGGTAAGCCCGCCCGAATAGGGCATCAGCTCGACGCAGGCCAGCACCTTCGCGCCCTCGAGCGTCATACGGCGCGCCATGATCAGCCCGATGTCCCCTGAGCCGAGGATCAGCACCCGCCTGCCCACCATATAGCCCTCGATGTTCAAATAGCGCTGTGCCGTACCCGCCGTGAATATGCCCGCCGGGCGGGTGCCGGGGATCGCCACCGCGCCGCGGGTGCGCTCCCGGCATCCCATCGCCAGGATCACTGCCTTCGCCTCGAGAACGCGGTAACCGTCCGCCCTGCTGACGGTGTGCACCCTGCGGTCGGGCGTGATTTCGAGCACCATGGTGTCCGAGCGCACCTCGATCCGCGTGTCCCGCAGCATCTCGACAAACCGCTGGGCGTATTCCGGCCCGGTCAGCTCCTCCTTGAAGTAATGAAGCCCGAACCCGTTGTGGATGCACTGGTTCAGAATTCCGCCGAGCTCGCGGTCGCGCTCGAGGATCAGGACCCTTTCGAGCCCCTCCCGGTATGCCTGCACCGCGGCCGCCAGCCCGGCCGGGCCGCCGCCGATCACCACCAGATCATACAAGGCCCGCACCCCCCATCTTGGTTTTTCCCGTTATGATATAGGACCCCGCGCGGTCCTGCAGGATCTCCTCCGGAGGGAGCCCCCGCTCCCTCGCCAGCAGCTCGAAGACCCTCGGCCCGCAGAAGCCGCCCTGGCAGCGGCCCATCCCCGCGTTGCAGCGCCGCTTGACCCCGTCCACCGAGCAGGGAGGGATCGGGCCGCGCAGCGCGTCGAGGATCTCGCCCTCGGTGATGGTCTCGCAGCGGCAGATCACCCTGCCGTAAGCCGGGTTCTCCTCCGCCAGCCGCGCCTTCTCCTCGCAGGGCAGCTCCTTGAAGCGCACCCTGCGGCGGGTGTCGATAAAGAAATCCTTTTTGACGAGCCGCAGGCCGCAGTCCTCCAGCAGCTCCGCCGCCATGCGCGCGATCGCGGGCGCAGCGGAAAGGCCGGGGGATTTGATCCCCGCGATGTCGATCAGGCCGGGGGCGTCCGCCGCCTCCGCGATGATAAAGTCGTCGGCGCCGTCCGCCGCCGCGCGCACCCCGGCAAAATTGCGGATCGATTCCCGGAAGTTGATGGAGGGCACCGATTTGCGCGCAAGGCGCATGACCTCTTCCAGCCCCCCGGCGGTCGTCGCGGTATCGTCCCGTTCCCTGGGGGGCTCGTTGTTGGGCCCCACGATCAGGTTGCCGTGCACCGTGGGTGCCACCAGCGTCCCCTTGCCCGCCCTGGTCGGGCATTGGAAGACGACATGGCTGACCCGCTCCCCCTCGCTTTTGTCGAGCATGTAGTATTCCCCCCGGTCGGGGTGGATGCGGAAGGCCGGCGCGGCGGCCATGTTGTGCACCTCGTCGCTGTAAAGGCCCGCCGCGTTCAGGACATACCGCGCCCAAAAGCGCCCGGCCGCCGTGTCCAGTTCAAAGCCGCCCTTGCAGCGCCGGATCGCCGTCACGCCCGCGTTCAGGTGAAGCGAAACGCCGTTTCGCACGGCGGTCTCGGCCAGCGCGAGGGCGTATTCCCAGGGGTTTACAATCGCCGCGGTCGGCGCGTAGAGCGCGCCCACCACCTCGGGGGACAGGTTCGGTTCGAGGTTCCTTACCTGCGCGGCGTCGAGCAGTGACAGGCCGGGGACCCCGTTTTCCACGCCGCGCGAATAGAGCGTCCGCAGCAATCCGGCGTCCTCCCCGGAAAAAGCCGCCACGAGCGAGCCGCATTGGCGGTAGGGAACGTCCAGCTTCCGGCAGAGCTCCTCCGCGAGACGGACCCCCTCTACGTTGAGCCGCGCCATCAGGGTGCCCGGAGGCGGGTCGTATCCCGCGTGCAGGATGGCGCTGTTCGCCTTTGTGGTGCCGCAGGCCACGTCGTTTTCCCGCTCGAGAACCGCCACGGAAAGCCGGTACCGCGACAGCTCATACGCGCACGCGGCGCCCACGATTCCGCCCCCGATGATTGCAACATCTAACATGGTAAGCTCCTTTCGCCGCTCTACCGGCATAAATTGGTCCCCGGCGCCCGTCCGCGCCGCGGTGCAGAAAAAGAGAGCACGACATCCGGCGCTGTCTCCAGCGCCCTTCTGCCGTACTCTAAAACTCTTGCAGCATTTCTTCTTTTCAGGCCGGGACGGCCCGCTACAGGAACCAGATCGCCCTCTGGGTGGAGGAGACCGAGACCGCCCCGGCGGCCAGCGCGTTGATCACGTCCTCCTTGTCGCTGATCAGCCCGCCGGCGATGATCGGCTTGTCGGTGGTTGCCGCGATCTTGCGGATCACCTTGGGCATGACGCCCGGGAGGATCTCCACAGCGTCGGCCTCGGCTGTCGCCAGCTGCCTGCTGATGTTAAAAAGCGCCATGGAATCCAGGACAAAAAACCGCTGCACCGTCAACAGGCCGCAACCCTTGGCATGCCGCACGAGGGAGTGCTTGGTGGAGATGATGCCGTCGGCGCAGGTATTCTTTGCGATGAAATCCACCACCACGTCCTGCGAGGTGAGGCCGTCCACCAGGTCGATGTGGACGAACGCCAGTTTCCCCGCCTCCTTCAGCTGTGCCACGATCCCGGCGATATTCAGCATATCCCCATAGAGTACAAACGCGATCGAGCAGTCGCTCGTCAGGCAGTTTTGGAGCCCTTCGGGGTTTTTGACCGCGGCGATCACCGGGCTGTCCCGCAGCGCCTCCAAAAATTTCTTCTTTCCGAGCACCTCGGCGCCCTCCTTCCATATGGTACCGGCCCGACGGTCACCCGGCGGCCTCCCGTTTCCCGCCGGAGAACGGCCAGTCGTTGACCACCTTTTCCGCGAAGCCGAAGAGCCGGTCGATCTTCAGCGGCGTTCCGTCGTCCAGCACCGCCGTCCCGGAATAATATCCGAACACCTGGTGCTGCTCCGCCCCGTAACGGATCCCCGCGGGCGCGCTGGAATGGCGGTCGAGCACCGGGTCCATGGTCATCTCAAACCGCCCGTCGGAGGAGCGGAAGGCCCACGGCTTGGAGAAGGCGGTCTCGTCGTCCTGGATGACAAAGTCCACCTCTTCCAGCTTATGCGCCCTGCCGCCGTAAAAGAGAACATTTTCGGTGGCGGCGGAGGTGTCGCCGTACCGGCTGCCGATGTTGAAGCCGAACAGCCTGCCGCCGACCACCCCGCCCGCGCTCCCCCAGCAGGGGGTGCTGTGCTCCGGCCAGACCCCGCGGCCCCAGTCCTGGACGGCAAAGGCGCGCGACGGGTCATAGCGGTAGGAAAGCCCGCCCAGCCGAAACCCGCCGCTCACGCGGATGCAGGGGACCTTGTGGCAGTAGAAGAACAGCCCCGGCTCCTCCGCGAAGGGGAAGGCGTGCTCGCAGATGTCCCCCTCCGGGAACTCGAGCGCTAGCTCCGCCTCGAGCGGGTCCGCGCCGCTGAAATCCTCGAAGCGGACGTTCAGGGCCATTTGCCTGCCGGAATAGCGGTACTCGCCCACTGCGCGTTCGTTTTGGAACCGCACGTCCTCCCACGAGGTGCGCGGCGGGGACAGGACGCTGCTTTCCGCCGGGCAGAAGGCCATCTCGTTGACCTGCCGGTTTTCCCGGTAGTCCATGAAGCTGACCGACAGCCGGTGAAAAGCCCCCATGTTGGCCATCGAAAACCCGAGCCCGTAGTGGTCGTCCCCGGCGAAATAGTAGTGCCATTCCTTGAAGAGCTCCTTCGGGAACCGGATGTTCTCCGGGTTGTAGCGCAGGCGGGGGGCGCGGGACCAGCCCGCCTCCACCAGCGTCCCGTCGGGCTTTAAAAGATCGTGCCGCGTCAAAATTTCGTGCTGCATCTGCTCCTCCCGTCTACCAGCGGTTGACCACTTTTTCCGCGAATCCGAACAGCCGTTCCACCGGGAGCGCGGTCCCATCGTCCAGGACCGCCCGGCCGGTGAAATACCCGAACACCTGGTGCTGGTCCGAGCCGTATCGGGCGCCCGGAGGCGGGTTGGAGTGGCGGTCCAGGACCGGCGTGAAATCCATCTCGAACCGGCTGTCGGAGGAGGTGAACTTCCACGGCTTCATAAAAGCGGCCTCCCCGTCGGGAATCAGGAAGGACACCTCTTCCAGCTTATGCATCACGCCGTCGTAGACGACCATGTTCTCGGTGGCGGCGGAGGTGTCCCCGAACCCGTAGCCGATGTTGAACCCGAACGGCCTCCCGCCGATCCGGCCGCTGGCGCTTCCCCAGTACCACTGGTTCCGGCGGGGCCAGACCCCGCGCCCCCAGTCCATGACCGAGTAGGCGTCCCGCCCGTCGAAATCGTAGTGCAGCCCGCCGAGGGTAAAGCCGCCCGAGACGCGGATGCAGTTGACCTTGTGGTTGTAGTAGAACATCCCCGGCGCGTCCCCGAAGGGGATGACGACGACGGTGGTGTCCCCCCCGGGCATCTCGAGGCGCAGGTCGGCGTCGAGGGTCTCCCCGTCCAGCAGGTTGGGGAAAACGACCTTCAGCCGGGTCTCCCCACCGTTCCGGAGGTACCGGCTCTCCGCGCCGTTCCAGGAGAAATGCAGCGGGCCGTCCGAGGTGGGCGGCGAGCGCAGGACGCTCTCCTCCGGCGTGCAGAAGGCGGTGTCGTTCGCCTGGATGTTGTTTTGGAAATCCATGAAGTTGACCGACAGGCGGTGCAGGCTGCCGACGCTGGCCGTGGAGAAGCCCAGGCCGTAGCGGTCGTTCCCGGCGAAGTAGTAGTCCCATTCCCGGATCTCCTCCCGCGGGAACCGGATCGCCTCCCGGTTGTAGGCGAGGATCGGCGCGCGGCACCAGCCCGCTTCGATCAGGTTTCCGTCCCCGTCCAGGAGGGGATGGGGTTTCGTAATCTCATGCTGCATGAAGAACCTCCTCCATTCCGCCGCTTTCCCTACATCCCGAGGTAGGCGACCTTGACGTGCTCGTTTTCGAGCAGCTCCTTCCCGGAGCCCTCCATCACCATCCGGCCGTTTTCCATGACGTAGGCGCGGGCGGCGATCCGCAGGGCCTGGCGGGCGTTCTGCTCGACGAGCAGGATGCTGATCCCCTGGGCGTTGAGCCGCTTGATGACCTTGAAGAGGTCGGCGATGATCATCGGCGCGAGCCCGAGGGACATCTCGTCGATCATCATGAGCTTCGGTTCGCTCATCAGCCCGCGCGCGATGCTGATCATCTGCTGCTCGCCGCCGGAAAAGGTGTTGGCCATCCGGTCCTCGTATTTCCGGATCGCGGGGAACATCTGGTAGGCGAAATCCAGATTCTTCTGCACGCGCGCCTTGTCCTTGCGGTAGGGGTAGGCCCCGATCAGCAGATTGTCCCGCGCGGAGAGCTCGGGGAAGAGCTGCCGCCCCTCGGGAACCATGCAGAGGCCCTTGCGCGCGATCAGGCTGGAGGGCAGCCCGGTGATCTTTTCGCCGCAGAAAAGGATCTCCCCGCCCGCGATCGGGTTCATGCCGGAGATGCTGCGCAGCAGGGTCGATTTGCCGGTCCCGTTCGCCCCCACGACGACGACCAGCTCGCCCTCGTCGACATGCAGGCTGACGTCCTGCAAAATTTGCAGGCCGCCCAACGTTATGTCCAGGTTATTGATCGTCAGCAACATCGTAATCCTCTCCCAAATAAGCTTTTATGACGCGTTCGTCCGAGGAAATCACCTGCGGGGAGCCGGAGGCGATGATCTCGCCGTATTCCAGCACATACACCTTTTCGCACAGGCTCATGATGACCCGCAGCACATGCTCCACGATGAACAGCGCGATGCCGAGCTCCCCGTTGACCTTTTTCACCAGCTCGAGCATCATCTCGACCTCGGTGGGGACCAGCCCCGCGAACAGCTCGTCGAGCAGCAGCATCTCGGGCTCGGTGGCCAGCGCCGCCGCGAGCTCCGCCTTTTTGCGCTCGAACATGTTGAGCCGGGGGATCTTGACCTGCTCCTTGCCCTCGAGCCCGACGAAGCGGATCATCTCATGGGCAAACGGCAGCGCGTCCTTCTTGCGCTTGCGGCGCAGGTAGGCGCCCACCAGCACCGACTCCTCCAGCGTCATCCCGGCAAACGACTGCGCCTTCTGGAAGGTGCAGGCGATCCCCGCGCGGCAGACCTCGACCGGCCCGAGTTTGGTGATGTCCCGGTCCTTGAAGCGGATCGTTCCGCTGTCGATCTTGTTGAAGCCGGAGATCGACTTGAACATGGTGGATTTGCCCGCGCCGTTCGGGCCGATCAGCCCGACGATCTGGCCCTTTTCCACCTCGGCGGTGACATTTTTGTTCGCGACCAGCCCGCCGAAAGCGATCGTCGAATTTTCGAGTTTGAAAAACATTTGCAGCAGCTCCTTTCCGGCTCAGGTCGTCGCGCGCTCTTTTTTGGCCGGCGTTTTCTTTTCATCTCTCTGGAAGAAGCTGATGATGCCCGCCGGCTTGAGAAGCGCCATGATAATCAGGACACCGGCGTAGATCACCACCGAGAAAGGCGCGAACCTGCTCGGCATCATTCCGCGGACCAGTTCGTCGAGCACGATCATCGACGAGCCCAAAACCGGGCCCCACACATATCCCATGCCGCCGACGATGACCACCATGATGATCTTGAGCGAGATCGACGCGTTGAAGACCTCGGTGTTGTTGGACATCAGGTAGAGCGCATAGAAGGAGCCGGCGAGCGATGCCATCAGGGCGCTGAACACGGTCGCCAGGATCCGCCAGTTTCCGATGTTGGAACCGAGCGCGCGCGCCAGATCGGGGTTTTCCTTGAGCGCCACGAAGTTGGTGCCGATGCGGCTTCTCCGGATAAACACGTAGAAGAGCATCGAGGCGACCGCGAGGGTGAGGACCATGTAGTACTGCTGGGTCTTGCTGAAGAGGTATTCCCGCGGCATCGAGATGCCCATGCTGCCGCCCGTGAGGTCGATGAGCTGGATCGAGAGGGAATAGACCGTCTGGTGCAGCCCGATGAGGGCCATGGTGAAGTAGAGCCCGGACAGCTTGGAGGCGATCACGCCCACCAGCAGGGCCATCAGGGTGTTGACGACCAGCCCCATGACGACCCCCGCGAACAGGCCCATCCCCAGGCGGTTGGTGGTGATCGTCATGCCGTAGACGCCGAGCCCGAAAAAGAGCGCGTGCGCGATCGAGAAGAGGCCGGACATGCCGGAGAGCAGGTTCCAGGACTCCCCGAGGGTGACGTACATCAGCGTGATGATCGCGATGTTGAGCACCCGCCGGTTGGCCGCCATCGGGAACAGGAGCGCCGCGGCCAAAAGGAGGAGGTACAGGATGACTTTTTTGTCGATTTTAAATTTGGACTGGCTCATTGTGACTCCTCCTTTCTAAATGTTGCGCACGGCGTTTTTGCGTTTGTTGAAAAGCCCGTAGGGCCGCACGAGCAGCACGACCACAAAGAGGCCGAAGAGCATCGGATCGTGGTAGGCGGTGCCGAGCACGCCGGAGATGAGCGCCGAGAGGACGCCGACCAGCACGCCGGTGATGAAGGCGCCGGTCAGGTTGTTCAGCCCGGCGGTGATGCAGATGACGAAGCCGATCAGCGTGATGTAGTCGCCGAAGTTCGGCTCGACGGTGAACATGGTCATCAGCATCATGCCCGCGACGCCGATCAGGATGAAGCTCAGCGAGAAGGCCAGGTCGAGGGTGCGCTCGCTGTTGATCCCCATCAGCCCGGCGACGTCCCGGTTCTGGACGACGGCGCGGATCGCCCGCCCGGTCCAGGTCTTGTTGAGGAAGAGCTGAAAGCTCACGAGGATCACCCCGGCCATGACGAAGCAGGCGAGCTGGATGATGCCCACGCTGATCTTCGGGGTGAAGTAGATGCGCTTTTCAAAGACGGCCAGGTCCCTCGGATAGGAGGTGAAGAAAAAGAGCACGAGGTTCATGATGACGAGCTGAAGGCCCATCGTCGTCAGGATGTTCATGCCCTCGTCGATTCGTTTTAAAAGGGTCTTCCGCATCAGCCAGCCGATCGCAAAGTTGATGACGATGACCCCGAGGGCCGCCAGGATGACCGGCGCGTTGACCATCCGGATGAAGAAGAAGGTCAGGTACATCGAAAGCATGATACATGCGCCGTAGGTAAAGTTGACCATGCGCAGGGAGCCAACCTGGAATGTGAAGGCGCTGGACATCAGCCCGTACATGCCGCCGACGCAGATTCCATTGAGAATGATATTGATATAAGCCGATACGCCCATGTGGTACTCCATTCCGCCGCGCGCGCCGGCTGATGTTCGGGATTTGGGCCGGCCCCCGTCCGCGCGAAGGAATGACAGGGGCCGGTTATGAAGGGCCAAAGGGAAAGCCCCTGCCGCACGAAGGTATGACAAGGGCTTTCCGGAGGGTTCCCGGGATTACTGCTCCCAGGGGATCACGGGGTCTTTCGTCCGCAGGAAATCGGGATACACCGCATACATGTCCCCGTCCATCCATTCGCTGATGACCATCTGTCCGGCACGGGTGTTGCTGTTGAACTCATCCCATTTGATGCCCCAGTACCAGGGGAGCTTGCCCTCCTCGAAGTCCAGGCTCTTCATCGCCGCGGCGAGCTTGGCGGTGTCGTCCCAGTCCTTCGGATCGACCTTCTTGAGGCACTCGAAATAGACGTTCATGCCGCCGTAGGCCTGCAGGGCGTGCGCGAGGGGCTTGTGCCCGTACTCTGCCTCAAAGTCCTCCTTGAACTTGGTGATGCCGGGGGCCGCGTCCTCGGAGATCGACGGGTTGGTGTACGACTGAGTCAGGATGCCGTTGGTGATCTCGTTGCCGAGGTCGGAGAAGTTGGGGGTGTCGTAGAAGATGCCGCCGGCGAGGATGACTTTCGGCCGGTAGTTGAGCTCGTGGATCTTCTTGAGGAAGAGGGTCCCGTCCGGAGTCCCCTGGATCGGGATCAGGATGTCGTAATCGGTGTTCTGCAGCTTGGTGATGATCGGCATGAAGTCCTTGTTGGTGTCCGGATAGCCCTCGTTGATGACCACCTGGACGCCGTTGGCCTCCGCCGTCTCAAGCATCGGGTTTGCGACGTGCTGGAGCCTCGTGGTGTAGAGCAGCGCGACCTTCAGGTCCTTGGCGTCCTTCCCGAGGAAGGTCTTGCCGATGTCGATGGCCTGCATCATCGCGCCCCTGGAGAAATCGTCGACGTTCGCGCCGCCGCGGAAGAAATAGGTGCTGGGACCCTGGATCAGGTCGGCGTCCCACGCAAGCGACAGGTAGAGCGCCTGCATGTCGTCCGCCATCGTGGCGAAGGTGCGGTCCGCGATGCAGCCGTAGCCGCTGATGAAGACGCGCACGCCGTCGTTGTAAAGGCGTTCAAATTCGGAGAGGGTGGCGTCCTGGGTGGGGCCGTCGGCAAAGACCATTTCGATCTTGCGGCCGTTGATCTCGCCCCCGATGTGCTCAAGCGCCATCTCCGCGCCGTATTGGTACTCGTGCCCTCCGAACGCGTTCGGGCCGGTCAGCTGGGTGACCATGCCGATTTTGAGCGGCGGGAGCTCCCCGTCCTCCGCGGAGCCGCCCGCGGTCGGGGGATTCGCAGCGTCGGGCTGCGTCGCTCCCTCGCCGCCGCACCCATAGAACAGCCCTGTCGCCAAGCAGGCGCTCAGCAGTACGGCCAGGATTCTTTTCGCCTTTGACATTTCTTTTCCTCCTTTGTATTGCAGCATTTTCGGCAATAAAAAAAACGAAAAATTTGCAATACCAAAGGTAAGGCAAATTTCTCGTTCTCTTAACTCTCTACGTGAAATTTACTAGTATTCTCTTGTCTTTATCATATTATCCGGTTTTTCCGCCTGCGTCAATCATATTTTGTGATATTTATTCAATCCCACAAATTGATGCCAAATAATTCAGCAGATATTGATAGGAATATTCCCATGTTTATACAATTAGATTTTAACCGGTGCCAGTTCCGGCCGCCGTAATACGATTCCTGGAATGGCAACGCCGCCATCAAAACCTATGACCGGTATCACGCTGCAAACGAAATCGGCCGGCCCTCTGGTTGTGCAGTCCGGCTCGCCCCCACCGGCGCGACGGGCGCAACCGGCCTTGCCGGCGCGACCGGGGTCACAGGAGCGGCAGGCGCCACCGGCGCCACTGGACCCACCGGGCCGACAGGACCCACCGGACCTACTGGGCCGACAGGACCTACTGGGCCGACAGGACCTACTGGGCCGACAGGACCTACTGGGCCGACCGGCGAAGCGGGCGCTGAGGGCGCGGCCGCGACCATCCGGATCGGCACCGTGACCACCGGCGACCCCGGCACCGAAGCCCAGGTCACCAACTCGGGCTCCGGCGAGGACGCCGTCTTCGACTTTGTCATCCCACGCGGGGAGCCGGGCGGCGGCGGGATCCCCGAGGTGCTGGCCACGGTGGACCCCACCGCCCAGCCGACCGCCGCGGGCGGCGCGCTCGCCTTCACCGACAACCCGCTCGTCTCGGGCGCCGCGATCTCCCATACCGCGGGCAGCACCGACGTGGTGATCAGCCAGCCCGGCATCTACCAGGCGTCCTTCAGCGGCTCCTTTACGGCCGCCGCCGGCATCACGATCCCCACGACCCTGCTGGCAACCCTCAACCAGAACGGCGTAGCCGTCACCGGGGGAACGGCCCGGCACACCTTTACCGCCACCGGGGAGACCGCGGAGCTGACCTTCAGCGTCCCCTTCCAGGTGACGGCCACTCCGGCAACCCTCAACTTCGTCGCCAGCGGGGCCGGCTTCACCGGCAGGGACCTGACCCTCACGGTCATCCGCCTCGGCGACTGACCAGCCCATCCTCCCGCTTTCCGTCTCCGCCCCCGCAGGGCGCAGACGCGGCCCGCGCCGCCCCAAAGGGCGGCGCGGG